>NZ_JBJLSF010000079.1:0-23119 GCF_050871885.1 Kineococcus aridisoli
CCTGCGTGTGGGTGGGGGTGTGGGTGGGGGCGCTCGCGCGCTGCTGCGGGTCCGTCAGGGGCCGCGGGCGGGGCGGGGGGGGGGCGCGGCCCCCCCCCCCCCACGGCGGCGTCGCCGGCGCGGGCCTCCACGTGCGGCAGCTGCGCGGTGCGCTCCCAGCGCACCCCGCGGGCGCGGCGGACGATCTTGCGGATGCGCTGGGAGCGCCAGGTGCGCACGGCCTCGTGCAGCTCGCCGTCCGGGTCGGTGGTGCGCGGGTCGGCCAGCAGCAGCACGACGGCGCGCGCGGCGGCGACGAGCACGTCGGTGTGCGCGGGGGCGGGCTCGCGCTCGGCGCGCACGACCAGCGACAGCGACCAGGGCTCGGTCTCCTCCGGCGGTTCCCAGCTCACCGCGCGAGGACCTCGTCGAGGAAGCGCAGCTGGCGCTGGACCTGGTGGGCGCCGCCGCCGGCGTGGTCGGCGAACTCCCAGACGGCGATCTCCGCGCGCGGGCGCTCGGCGGCGCGCTCGCCGTAGCGGTTGAAGGCGGCGAACACCGTCGACGGCGGGCAGACCGGGTCCATGAGCGCGACGCTGAACAGCGCGGGCACCTGCGCGCGGGCGGCGAAGTTCGCGCCGTCGACGTAGCTCATCGTGGTGAACGTCTGCTCGACGGCCTCGGGGGAGTGCCGGCGCAGGTAGTCCACGACCTCGGGGTAGGGGCCGTCGGAGGCGGTGTCGACCCCGCGGCGCACGTGGCACAGGAACGGCACGTCGACCAGGGCCGCGGCCACCGGCGCGGTGAGGCCGCTGCCGGACATCCCGGCCGCGGCGAGGGTGAACGCGCCGCCCTGGCTGCCGCCCGCGACGACGACGCGGGAGGGGTCGACCTCGACCCCGAGGGCGGGCAGCGCGTGGGCGACCTCGACGGCGCGGGCGCAGTCTGCGTAGGCGCGCCGGTAGTAGTAGGTGGACGGGTCCTGCACGCCCTTGGTCATGAACCCGCGCACCCACTGCCCGCCGGTGGCCGGGGCCTCGGGGTCGGGGGTGTCGGTGCCCTGGCCGCGGGTGTCGACGAGCAGGTGGGCGTACCCGGCGGCCGCCCACCGGGTGTGGTCCACCGGCAGCCCGCGCCCGCGCGAGTAGCCGAGGAACTCCACGACCACCGGCAGCGGGCCGGGCAGGGCGCGCGGGCGCACCAGCCAGGCGGCGATCGGGTGCCCGTCCCAGCCGGCGAAGCGCACGTCGTGCACCTGCAGGGCGGGCAGCGCGGGGCCCGGGGCCTCGCGCAGCTGCACCGACAGCTCGTGCCGGCGGGTCAGCTCCAGGCTCCGCGCCCAGAAGGCGTCGAAGTCGGCGGGTTCGGCGACCTCGCCGCGGTAGCCGCGCAGGTCCTCCAGGGGCAGGTCGGTCAGGGCCACGCGGGCACGCTACCGACGCCCCGCCGGGCCGCTCGGCCAGGGGCGGTTCAGGCGCGGCGACGGCGGCGCGCGGTGAGCAGCTCGAAGACGCCGTAGGCGGCCAGGCCGAGCGCGACGAGCAGCAGCAGCACGGTGCCGTAGGGCTGGGAGGCGATCTCCCGGAAGGCGGCGTCCAGCCCGCGCGACTTGGCGGTGTCCCCGCGCGAGGAGGCGATGACGAGGACGCCGATGACGCCGAAGGCGGTGCCGCGGGCGACCCAGCCGGCCACCCCGAGCGCGGTCAGCGCCGGGGACAGGGAGCCCTCCACCTTGTCCTCGAAGCTGCGCTTGAACCCGCGCACGACCGTGGCGACGCCGACGCCGAGGACCACCAGGCCGACGAGGACGACGAGCACCGGCCCGCCGGGCGCCTCCAGCAGCCGCTGGGTGAGGGTCTGCTGCTGCTGGCCGCTGGAGGAGCCCCCGCCGAGCAGGAAGCGCAGGCAGGAGACCGCCAGCACGAGGGCGACGACGGCCTTGGCGACGGCGCTGGTCCGGCGGGAGGTCTTGTCGGCCGTGACCGCCGCGAGCACCTGCCAGGCCGTCATGGCCAGGAAGCCCAGCGCCAGCAGCCCCAGCAGCACCGGGCCCAGCGGGGAGTCCGCGACCCGGGCGAGGGCACCGCTGGAGTCCGCCGACCCGCCGCCGGATCCGAGGGCCACCTGCGCGGCCAGCCAGGCCACGAGCAGGTAGACGACGCCCTCGGCGGCCACGCCGGCGCGCCCGAACAGCTTCACCCCCCGCTCGTGCCGGGAGGCGAACGCCTCTCCCCGCCTCGCCTGGGACCGGGCCTCGGACCGCACGCCGTCGCTGGACATGCCGACAGGGTTCAGCCGGCGCGGAAGCGCCGCAACCGCAGGCTGTTGGTGACCACGAACACCGAGGAGAACGCCATCGCCGCGGAGGCCACGACGGGGCTGAGCAGCCCGGCCGCGGCCACCGGCAGGGCCGCCACGTTGTAGGCGAACGCCCAGAACAGGTTGCCCCGGATCGTGGCCAGCGTGCGGCGCGAGAGCCGCACGGCGTCCACCGCGGCGGCCAGGTCGGCGCGCACCAGGGTCAGGTCGCTCGCCTCGATGGCGACGTCGGTGCCGCTGCCCATCGCGATGCCGAGGTCGGCCTGGGCGAGGGCGGCGGCGTCGTTGACGCCGTCGCCGACGACCGCCACGACCCGGCCGGCCTCCTGCAGGCGCCGCACGGCCGCGACCTTGTCCTCCGGGCGCACCCCGGCGGTGACGTCGTCGACGCCGACGGCCGCGCCGACCGCGCGGGCCGTGCGCTCGTTGTCGCCGGTGAGCAGCACCGGGTGCAGGCCCAGCTCGCGGAAGGCGGCGACCGCCCGCGCGCTCGTGGGGCGCACGGTGTCGGCGACGGCCAGCACGCCCAGCGCGCGCCCGTCCGCCCTCACCAGCAGCGTCGTGCGCCCGGCCGCCTCGGCGGCCTCCAGCGCCGCGCGCAGCGGCGCGGGCAGGGCGGCGGGTGCGCCGGACCCGAGCCCGGTCCCGGCCCAGTCCGGGCGGCCGGCGGCCACCCGCACGCCCTCGACGGTGCCGGTGATCCCGGCGCCCGGGGTGGCCACGACGTCGGTGGCGGCCGGCAGCGCGCCCAGGCGCTCGCGCGCGGCCGCGGCGACGGCGCGGCCGACGGGGTGCTCGGAGGCGTCCTCGAGCGCCCCGGCCAGCCGCAGCAGCTCCCGGTCGCTGGTGCCCTCGGCCGGCACGACGTCGGCCAGGCCCATCCGCCCGGTGGTCACGGTGCCGGTCTTGTCGAGCACGACCGTGTCGACCCGCCGGGTGGACTCCAGCACCTCGGGGCCCTTGACGAGGATGCCCAGCTGCGCGCCGCGGCCGGTGCCGACCAGCAGGGCGGTCGGGGTCGCCAGGCCCAGGGCGCACGGGCAGGCGATGACGAGGACGGCGACCGCGGTGGTCAGCGCCTGGGAGGGCTCCGCCCCGGCGGCCAGCCAGCCGACGAGGGTGGCCAGCGCCCCCACCAGCACGAGCGGCACGAAGACCGCCGAGACCCGGTCGGCCACGCGCTGGGCGGCGGCCTTGCCCGACTGCGCCTGCTCCACCAGGCGGCCGATGCGGGCCAGCTGGGTGTCGGCGCCGACGCGGGTGGCGCGCACCAGCAGGCGCCCGCCCGCGTTGACGCTGCCGCCGACGACGGCGTCGCCCTCGCCGACCTCCACGGGCACGCCCTCGCCGGTGACGACGCTCGCGTCGACGGCGGAGGCGCCCTCGAGCACGGTGCCGTCGGTGGCGATGGTCTCCCCGGGGCGGACCACGAAGCGCTCGCCGACCCGCAGCTCGGCCACCGGGACCCGCTGCTCGCGGCCCTCGCGCAGCACCCCGACGTCCTTGGCGCCCAGGTCCAGCAGGGCGCGCAGCGCGGCGCCGGAGCGGCGCCGGGCGCGGGCCTCCATCCAGCGGCCGGCCAGCACCAGGACGGTGACGACGGCGGCGACCTCCAGGTACAGCTCGTCGCCGCCGGAGCCCAGCAGGGACAGCTCCATGTGCATGCCGGGCATCCCGGCGTCGCCGAGGAAGAGGGAGGCCAGCGAGGTGGCGAACGCCGCCAGCACGCCCAGGCTGACGAGCGTGTCCATCGTCGCCGCGCCGTGGCGCAGGTTCGTCCAGGCGGCGCGGTGGAACGGCCAGGCGCCCCAGGTGGCCACGGGTGCGGCCAGGGTCAGCGAGAGCCACTGCCAGTTCGTGAACTGCAGGGCCGGGACCATGGCGAGCAGGAGCACGGGCAGGCCGAGCGCGGCGCTCAGCAGCACCCGCTGCCGCAGGGCGGCGGCGTGCGGGTCCCCCTGCGCGTCCTCGCCGCCGGCGCTGTCGCCGGTGCGGTCGCCGGCCGGGGCGGGCGGGGCGGGCAGGGTGGCGGTGTAGCCGGTGGCCTCCACGACGCCGATGGCGTCGGCCACGAGGGCGTCGCGGTCGCCGCCGGCGGGCAGCAGGACGCGGGCCTTCTCGGTGGCGTAGTTGACGCTCGCCTCGACGCCCGGCATCCGGTTGAGCTTCTTCTCCACGCGCATCGCGCAGGAGGCGCAGGTCATCCCGCCGATGAGCAGCTCGACGGGCTCGCGCGCAGGGGCGCTGGCGGACCGGTCCACGGCGGGACCTCCTGTCGGTGCGTTGACTGTCGGTGTGCGGGGGAGCGGGTCAGTCGGCGAGCTCGTAGCCGGCCTCGTCGACGGCCGCGGCGAGCGCGGCGCGCTCCAGGGGGGCCTCGGCGGTGACCGTGACGGTCGAGGTGCCGCCGGCCACGAGGGCGACGTCCACGCCCGTGACGCCCGGCAGCGCGGACACCTCCCGGGTGACCGCGGCCACGCAGTGCGCGCACGTCATGCCCTCGACCCGGACCCGCTGCTCCACCGTCGCCACCCGCTCCTCGTGCTGCTCCATCAGGACCTCACCAACCGCGCGATCGCCGCGCTCGCTTCCTTGACCTTCTCGTCCGCGACGGCCCCGCCCTCGGCGACCGCGTGCGCGACGCAGTGCCCGAGGTGGTCCTCGAGCAGGGACAGCGCGACGGCCTGCAGGGCCTTCGTGGCCGCCGACACCTGCGTGAGGACGTCGATGCAGTACGCGTCCTCCTCCACCATGCGCTGCAGACCGCGCACCTGCCCCTCCACGCGGCGCAGCCGCTTGAGGACCTCGTCCTTCTCACCGGCGTAGCCGACGGGCGTCTCCATGCCTCCCTGTGTACCCCCCGGGGGTGTCGAATGCAACCCCTACCCCCTACGGGTACCGAACAAGTCCCCGCGCGGGGGACACTGGAGCACGTGCCCAGCACCCTGCCCGACGGCGACCCGGCCCCCGCCGACGGCGCCCTGCCCGCCGCCGCGCTCGCCGGCGCCCAGGAGCGCAGCTTCGGGGTCTACCTGCACGTGCCGTTCTGCGCGGTGCGCTGCGGCTACTGCGACTTCAACACCTACACCGCCACCGAGCTGGGCGGCGGCGGCTCCCAGGCCGCCTACGCCGCGACGGCCGCCGCCGAGGTCCGCCTCGCCGCCCGCGTCCTGGCCGCCGCCCCGCGCCCGGCCTCCACGGTCTTCTTCGGCGGCGGCACCCCCACGCTGCTGCCCGTCGCCGACCTCGCCGCGATGCTCGCCGCCGTGCGCGCGGAGATCGGGCTGGCCCCCGGCGCCGAGGTCACCACCGAGGCCAACCCCGACTCGGTGACCCCGCAGGGCCTGCAGCAGCTGGCCGAGGCCGGCTTCACCCGGGTCTCCTTCGGGATGCAGTCGGCGGTGCCGCACGTGCTCGCCGTCCTGGAGCGCACCCACGACCCCGCCCGCGTGCCGCACGCGGTGCGCTGGGCCCGCGAGGCCGGCCTGGACGTCAGCCTGGACCTCATCTACGGCACCCCCGGGGAGTCCGTGGACGACCTGCGCCGCAGCCTGGAGGCCGCCCTGGCCTGCGAGCCCGACCACGTCTCCGCGTACGCGCTCATCGTCGAGGAGGGCACCCGGCTGGCCGGGCAGGTCCGCCGCGGCGAGGTCCCCGCCCCCCTCGACGACGACGAGGCCGACAAGTACGAGGTCGTCGACGACGTCCTGAGCGCCGCCGGCCACTCCTGGTACGAGGTGAGCAACTGGGCCCGCGGCCCCGAGCACGCCTGCCGGCACAACCTCGCCTACTGGCGCGGCGGCGACTGGTGGGGGATCGGCCCGGGCGCGCACAGCCACGTCGGCGGCGTGCGCTGGTGGAACGTCAAGCACCCCAGCGCCTACGCCGGGCGCCTCGGCGCCGGCGCCAGCCCGGCCCACGCCCGCGAGGTGCTCGGCGAGGACGACCGCCGCCTGGAGGACGTCCTGCTGCGCTCGCGGCTGGCCGAGGGGTTCGACCCCGCCTGGTGGGGCGTGCGCCCCGCGGCCGCCCAGCTGCTGCTCGACGGGCTGCTGGAGCCCGCGCCCGCCGGGCGGGTCGCGCTGACCCGCCGCGGCCGGCTGCTCGCCGACGCCGTCGTGCACCGCCTGCTCGCGGACGCCTGACCGCGCGGGGGTGCGCCGCTAGGGTCGCCGGATGCGCTTGGCACT
The DNA here is from genome assembly GCF_050871885.1 of Kineococcus aridisoli. Taxonomy (NCBI): domain Bacteria; kingdom Bacillati; phylum Actinomycetota; class Actinomycetes; order Kineosporiales; family Kineosporiaceae; genus Kineococcus; species Kineococcus aridisoli. The sequence goes on from NZ_JBJLSF010000079.1 coordinate 6,489, forward strand.
GGGGCTGGGGTACCTGACGGGTGGTGCGGTCGCCGACGCCGCCCGCGACGCGCTGGCGCTGGTGCGGGCCGCCGAGGACGCCGGCTGCGACAGCGCCTGGGTGGCCGAGGCCTACGGCACGGACGCCGTCAGCGTGCTGGGCTGGCTGGCCGGGCGGACCACGCGCATCGGGCTCGGCTCGGCCGTCCTGCAGGTGCCCGCCCGCACGCCGGCGATGACCGCGATGAGCGCCGCCACCCTCGACGGCCTCTCCGGCGGGCGCTTCCGGCTGGGCCTGGGCATCTCCGGCCCCCAGGTCTCCGAGGGCTGGTACGGGCAGCCGTTCGCCCGGCCGCTGCAGCGCACCCGCGAGCACGTCGAGGTGGTGCGCCGCCTGCTGGCCCGCGAGCCCTCCAGCTACGCCGGCGAGCACGTGCGGCTGCCGCTGCCGGACGGGCCCGGCGTGCCGCTGCGCCTCATGCAGCCGCAGCCGCGCGAGGACCTGCCGATCTACCTGGCCGCGGTCGGCCCGCGCAACGTCGAGCTCGCCGGCGAGGTCGCCGACGGCTGGCTGCCGGTGTTCCTGGCGCCCGACGACTGCGCGGACTCCTTCGCCCGGCTGCGGGCCGGGCGCGAGCGCAGCACCCGCACCGGCGGCTTCGACGTCTGCGCCTCGGTGCCGCTGCTGCTGACCGACGCCGTCGGCGAGGAGCGCACCGCGGCGGAGGCGCCGCTGCGCGCGCACGTGGCCCTGTACGTGGGCGGGATGGGCTCGCGGGAGCAGAACTTCTACGCCGACCTCGGCCGCCGGCTCGGCTTCCCCGACGCCGTCGACCAGGTGCAGGAGCTGTACCTGGCGGGCCGCCGGCGCGAGGCCGCGGCGGCGGTCCCGCGCGACTTCCTGGAGGCGACGTGCCTGGTGGGGTCGGTGGCGGCCGTGCGCCGGCGCCTGGACGACTACGCCGCGGCGGGCGTCACGACGGTGGCCGTCGCGCCGCTCGCCGCCGACGTCGCGGCGAAGGCGGCCGCGCTGCGGGCGATCGCCTGACCCGGTCCGCCCGGTCCGCCCGGTCCGCCCGCCCGGCGCGCGCGGTGCGCCGGGCGGGCGGCCGGTCGGCGGAGGGTCAGCGGACCAGCCGGAAGACCAGCGGGTAGCGGTACTCGCGGCCCTGGTTGGCGGCGACGGCGGCCAGCACGCAGAACACCAGCGCGACGACGTAGGGGACGATCAGCAGGCCGAAGAGCACCGAGCCGATGCCCAGCGTCAGGACCGTGAGGATCGTGAAGAGGACCGCCAGCACGACCTCGTAGACCATCAGCGAGATCGTCATGTTCAGCGCCTCCGCGGCGTGCGCGCGCACGAAGCGGCCGCGGTCCTTGAAGACCAGGAACACGACGAGCGGGCCGAGGAAGGACAGCGTCACCAGGGACGCCGCGATCGCCGACAGGTGCGCGAGCATCCCCCACATCCGCTCGTCCGAGGGCGACAGCGGCCGCGGGCCGTAGGTGTCGGCCCGGCCCTGCCCCGGGTACGGCGGGTAGCCCTGCCCCGCCGGGGGCGGGTAGCCCTGCGGGGCGCGGCCCTGCTGCGGGTCCGGCGGCGGGTGCGCCCCGGGCGGCGGTGCCTTGGTGAAGTCCGGGCGGGGGGACTGCTGCGATTCGCTCACGCACCGATCCTCGCGCGGACCGCCCCCGCTGTCGTCCTCCGTACGGTGGCGCCGCGTCCGCCGCAGGGTGCGCTCAGCGGTCGGCCGCGTCCGCCGTGACGAAGTCCACCAGCTCCTCCACCCGGCCGAGCAGCGCCGGCTCCAGGTCCGCGTAGCTGCGCACGGTGCCGAGGATGCGCTTCCACCCGTGGGCGACGTCGGTCTGCGTGGCGTGCGGCCAGCCCAGCTCGGCGAGGACGCCGTGCTTCCAGGAGGTGCCGCGCGGGATCGTCGGCCACTGCGTCCAGCCCAGGCGCTGCGGGCGCACGGCCTGCCAGACGTCGACGAACGGGTGGCCCACGACGAGCACGTGCGGGCTCTTCGCCACCGCGGCGACGATGCGCGACTCCTTGCTGCCGGGCACGAGGTGGTCCACGAGCACGCCGATGCGCCGGCCCGGACCGGGGGCGAAGGAGCGCACCGCGGCGTCGAGGTCGTCCACGCCCTCCAGCAGCTCGACGACGACGCCCTCCACGCGCAGGTCGTCGCCCCACACCTTCTCGACCAGCTCGGCGTCGTGGCGGCCCTCGACGAGGATGCGCGAGGCGCGCGCGGTGCGCGCGGGGGCGCCCGCCACGGCCACCGACCCGCTGGCGGTGCGCGCGGGGCGCACCGGTGCCGCCGCCTTCGGCGCCACCAGGCGCACCGGCTGCCCGTCCACCCAGAAGCCCGGCCCCAGCGGGAAGGTGCGGGTGCGGCCGCGGGCGTCCTCGAGGACGACGACGTGCACCCCGCCGCTCTTCTCCACCCGCACGACGGCGCCGACCCAGCCGGTCTCGACGTCCTCCACGACGAGCCCGGCCACCGCCGGCTCGTCGCGGTGCACCTTCTTCGGGTGCGTGCGCGCGTGCGGGTCGGCGGAGAGCACGTCGCGGCCGTAGCGGTCGTGGTGGGCGGGAGCGGTCACCCCGGCACGCTAGCGACGTGCGCGCGGGGGGCGGGGGAGGCGCGAGCGGGTGCACCTGACCTAGACTTGGCACTCAGCTGTGTCGAGTGCCAGAGCGGAGGGGGCGGGGATGAGCGACGACCGCAGGCTCGCGGTGCTGCGCGCGATCGTCGAGGACTACGTGTCCAGCCACGAGCCGGTGGGCTCCAAGACGCTGGTCGAGCGCCACCAGCTGGGCGTGTCCCCGGCCACGATCCGCAACGACATGGCGGCCCTGGAGGACGAGGGGTACATCACCCAGCCGCACACCAGCGCCGGGCGCATCCCCACCGACAAGGGCTACCGGCTCTTCGTCGACCGCCTCGCCGGCGTCAAGCCCATGTCGGCCGCCGAGAAGCGGGCCATCCAGACCTTCCTCGACGGCGCCACCGACGTCGACGACGTCGTCGACCGCACCGTGCGCCTGCTGGCCCAGATCACCCGCCAGGCCGCCGTCGTGCAGTACCCCTCGCTCTCGCGCGCGGCCGTGCGCCACGTCGAGCTCGTCCCCGTCGGCGGCCGCAGCGCGCTCGTCGTGCTCATCACCGACTCCGGCCGCGTCGAGCAGCGCGTCGTCGACGTCCGCTCGGCCGTCGACGCGGAGTCGCTGGCCACCGCCCTGGCCGCGCTGCGCACCCGGGTCAACGCCGCCGTGGGCGGCAGCCGTCTGGCGCGGGCGCGCGAGGCGCTCACCGACCTCGTCCAGCAGACCCCGCCGGCCGACCTCGCGGTCGCCGCGGAGGTCGCCGCCGCCCTGGGCGACTGCCTGACCGCGAGCCTGGAGGAGCGCGTCGTCATCGCCGGCACCGCGAACCTCGTCAAGTCCGGCGCCGACCTCGCCGCCTCCCTGGGCAGCGTCCTGGAGGCGCTGGAGGAGCACGTCGTGCTGCTGCGCCTGGTGCAGGAGATGACCGAGGACGCCGGCGACCGCGGCGCGCTGAGCGTGCGCATCGGCGCGGAGAACCTGCACCTCGGGCTCGCGGAGACCTCCGTGGTCACCAGCGGCTACGGCACCGGCCCCGACCAGGTCCTGGCCCGCCTCGGCGTGCTGGGGCCCACCCGCATGGACTACCCGACGACCATGGCCGCGGTGCGGGCCGTGGCCCGCTACGTCTCCCGCATCCTCGCCCAGTGACCACCGACAGGAGAACCCCGACCTCGTGAGCGACTACTACGACGTCCTCGGCGTCTCCCGGGACGCCTCCGCGGAGGACATCAAGCGCGCCTACCGCAAGCTGGCGCGCAAGCTCCACCCGGACGTCACCGACGACCCCGAGGCGGGGGACAGGTTCAAGGAGGTCTCCCAGGCCTACGAGACGCTGTCCAACCCCGACAAGCGCGCCGCCTACGACCGCGGCGGCTCCGTGCCCGGCGCCGCCGGCGGCTTCGGGGCCGGGTTCGGCTTCTCCGACATCATGGACGCCTTCTTCGGCCAGGGCGGCGCCGGTCGCGGCGCCGGCCCGGCCAGCCGCACCCAGCGCGGCCAGGACGCGCTGATCCGCGTCGACGTCGACCTCGCCGAGGCCGCCTTCGGCGGTGAGCGCTCCATCCAGGTCGACACCGCGGTCCTGTGCCCCACCTGCAAGGGCACCTGCTGCCAGCCGGGCACCAGCCCGGAGACCTGCGACATCTGCCACGGGCAGGGCTCGGTGCAGCGCGTGGTGCGCTCGCTGCTGGGACAGGTCATGACGACCGCGCCGTGCCCCACCTGCCACGGCTTCGGCACCGTCCTGCCCTCGCCGTGCCTAGAGTGCAGCGGCGAGGGCCGCGTGCGCGCCCGCCGGCCGCTGACGATCCGCATCCCCGCCGGCGTCGACACCGGCACGCGCATCCAGCTCGCCTCCCAGGGCGAGGTGGGCCCGGCCGGCGGCCCGCCCGGCGACCTCTACGTCGAGATCCACGAGCGCCCGCACCCGGTCTTCCACCGCAGCGGCGACGACCTGCTGTGCACGCTGCAGGTGCCGATGACCGCCGCCGCCCTCGGCGCGACCATCCCGCTGGAGACCCTCGACGGCGAGGTGGACGTCGACGTGCGCCCCGGCGCGCAGGCCGGCGAGACCGTGACGCTCAAGCAGCGCGGCGCCGAGCACCTGCGCGCGCAGGGCCGCGGCGACCTGCTCGTCACCCTCGAGGTCACCACCCCGCGCGACCTCGACGACGAGCAGGAGGAGCTGCTGCGGCGCCTGGCCGAGCTGCGCGGCGAGGTCCGCCCCGCGGGCAAGCTGTCCCCGGCCCACCAGGGCGTCTTCTCCAAGCTGCGCGACCGCTTCTCCGGCCGCTGACGCACGAGAGCCCGACCGCCTCCCGGGGCGGTCGGGCTCGTCGGCCGTGCGGGCGCTCAGTGCCCGGTGGCCCCGTGCGAGGCGCGCTGCTCGGTCTCGGCGATGCGCTCCTGCAGCGCGTCGTCGTTGAACTCCTCGGCCGACGCCGCACCCGCGGCCCCGCCCGCGCTCCCGCCGCCCGTCGTGCCGACGGCGTCGCGCACGTCGACGTAGCCCGGCTCGCTCGTCGCGGAGGTCGTCGCGGAGGTGGTCGTGGAGGTCGTGGCCGGGGTGGTCCGCAGCGACTCCTCGGCCGCCTCGCGCGCCTCGGAGGCGCCCTTGTGCTCGGCCACCTTCGAGGCCACCGCGGCGGCGGCGCCGACCGCGGCGGCCACCCCGGCGGCCACGCCGGCCTTCGCCCCGAGGCTCGTGCCGCCGGTCTCGACGGCCACGCCGGTGGTGGCGATCCGCGTCGCCAGCTCCTTGACCCTCGCGCCGGCGCTCTGCTCGACGGCCAGGTTGGTCTCCAGCAGGACGGCGACCCGCTCGGCGCCGCGGGCGCGGGCGTGGATGACGAGCGTCTCGTAGACGGCCTGCTCGTGGTGCTCGGTCTCCAGCGCGCCGGCCAGGATCACCGCGTCCACCAGGGAGTCGTCGGTCTTCTTGATCGTCGCGGTGGCCTCGGCGGCCAGCGCCTTGGTCACCGGGCAGGGGGAGTCGTCCACCTTCTCGCCGAGCAGGGCGAAGCACTGCTCGATGAGCTCGATCTGCTGGCGGGTCTCCTCGGCGTGCTCGCGCAGCAGCTGCTTGAGCTCCTCGCGCTGGGCGGCCTTCTGCAGGGCCTCCAGCATGCCCAGCGTGTCCTTCTCCATCGTCAGGGCGGCGCCCAGCTTGTAGCTGAAGATCTGCTCGGGGGTGTTGAGCCGTTCGAACATCGTCCGCTCCCATGCGTCCAGGTCCGGTTCGTGGTCGGCCCCGACCCTGGCACGGGTGGACCCGCGCCGCACCCGCTGCGCGGTGGGGGAGGGTGCGGCGAGGGCCCCCCGAGGGCCCTCGCCGCACCGGCCGGGGGACCGTCAGGAGACGGTGAACTCCTTGGTGTCGGGCACGGGCGCCGCGCCCTCGCCGCCGGACTCGTCCGGTGCGAGCACCGCGACGGTGTACCGCCCCGCGGGCAGCTGGGCGGTGAAGGAGAACTCGCCGAAGGTGCCGTTCGCGCCCGCCTGGACGCCCTCTCGCGCCACCTCGGCGCCGGAGGCGTCGGTGATCGTGTACAGCAGCGTGCCCTCGAAGGCGGTGCCGACGCCGCTGACGGTGACGCCGCCGGCGGCGGGGGCGACCTCCGTGATCCACGCCGGTGCCTGCACGTCCGCCTGCGGGGCGCGCGAGACCGAGGCCGGCAGGGCCCAGCCGAAGGCGAGGCCCTCGGCCTGCCCGTCCACCCGCAGCTGCACCGGCAGCGTCTCGCCCGCGGCGGCGGTGACGGTGTGCACCAGCTGCTGCAGCGCGATGTCGACCTGCCCGACGTCGGCGGAGCCGGCGACCGCGGCCGCCGAGACGTCGGCCACGAGCAGACCGCCCTCGCGGGTCACCGCGGCGGCGGGGTCCGGCTTCCAGGGGCTGGTGTAGTCGGGGTCGGAGGGGGAGCCGGCGAGCATGGCGCGCAGCGCGTTCGTCGGGTCGTCGGGGCCGTCGCCGGCCGGCACGAACTCCCGGAACAGCTTCGCGGGCTCGCCGCCCAGCCAGTACACCGGCACGGTGGACGCCCCCGAGGGCAGCGGGGCCCCGGCGGCCGGGGTGCCGGCCGCCGTGCCCGCCCCGCGCCCGGTGGCGGTGCCCGCGGTGCCGGTCGCCGTGCCGGTGGCACTGCCCGTCGCGCTCGCCGAGGCGGCCGGCGCGCTGGGGGAGGTGCTCGCGGGCGCCGGCGGGCTGGCCGGCGCGGAGGAGGCCGACGGCTCGGGGGAGGTGGTCTGCGAGGACGCGACGGTGGTCACGCTGCCGCCGTCACCGCGCTGGGTGAGGGCGAAGGCGCTCCCGCCCACGACGACGACGGCTGCGGCGCCGGCGACGGCCGCCCAGGCGCGGGTGCGGCGGCGGTTGCTGCGGCTGCTCATGCGGATCTCCTCGAGACGGTCGGCGGGGCGCACCGAGGCCGCGCGGGCGGCCAGGGCGTCGCGCAGCTGCCGGGCGGTGGGGCTCAGGTCGTCGCTGCCCTCGGGATCGGGCAGCGGCCCCGACGGCACCGGGGCGCCGGGGTGCCCGTGGAGGTGCTCGTCGGGGTGGTCGTGGGACTGGTCGTGGGGCTCGCTCACGGCTGCTCCTGCTCGAAGCCTCGGGACACCGCGGCGCGCAGGGCGCTCAGACCGCGGTGCGCGTGCGTCTTGACGGCGCCGCGGCTGATGCCGAGCGCCTCGGCGATGTCCTGCTCGGACATCTCGCCCTGGTAGCGCAGCACGAGCACCTCGCGCTGCCGGGCCGGCAGCGCGTCGAGGGCCCGCAGCACGATGCCGTGCTCGGCGGCGCGCACGGCGTGCTCCTCCGGCCCGTCGGGCGCGGGGTCCGGCAGCGGCCGGCGCCGCTCGGCCACGACGCGGTGCTTGAGGACGTCCCGCGCGCCGTTGACGACGCTGGAGCGCAGGTAGCCCACCGCGCTCGCCCGGTCGGCCAGCCGGTCCCAGCGCCGGTGCAGCGCCACGAAGGCGTCGGCGACGACCTCCTCGGCGCTGGCGGTCTCGCCCATGAGGGAGGCCGCGAGCGCCACCAGGCGCTGCCAGTGCGCCGCGTACAGGGCGCCGACGGCCTCGTCGGCGGACCAGGAGCGGGGGTCGTCCACGCCCGGGTCGCCGGCGCGCTCAGGCACGCGCGGTCGCTCCCTCTGCAGCATCACACCGTGAAGACGACTCGCGCTGGGTCACGGTTGACATCCAAGCGGAGCCGATTTCGAAGATCACCTCCCGACGCGCCGGGCCGTGCGGCCCCGCGTGCGGCGAGCGGGCGCCGGAGTAGCGTGCGGGCCATGAGCGAGGTCCCCCGCGTGCAGCGCGCCCCCGACGACCTCTTCCTGAGGATCGTCGCCGGTGAGGTCCCCGCCACGATCGTGCACTCCGACGAGCTCGTCGTGGCCTTCGAGGACATCGACCCGCAGGCGCCCGTGCACGTGCTGGTGATCCCCCGCGAGCGCCACGAGAGCGTCGCCCAGCTGGCCGAGGCCGCGCCCGCCACGCTGGCCCGCCTGGTGCAGGTGGCCCAGCGGATCGCCGACGAGCGCTGCGGCGGGGAGTACCGGCTGGTCTTCAACACCGGCACCGCGGTGGGCCAGTCGGTCTTCCACGTGCACGGCCACGTCCTGGGCGGCCGGGCCTTCACCTGGCCCCCGGGCTGATCAGGCGGTTGGATGGTGCGGCATGTGCGGCCTCTGCGGTGAGATCAGGTTCGACGGACGGTCTGCGGACGTGTCGGCGGTGCTGCGGATGTCCCAGTCCCTCGCGCGCCGAGGGCCCGACGGCGAAGGGGTCTGGGCGCAGGGCCCGGTGGCCTTCGGGCACCGGCGGCTGTCGGTCATCGACCTGTCCGCGTGCGGCGCCCAGCCCATGCAGGACCCCGAGCTGGGCCTGACGGCCGTCTTCAACGGCTGCGTCTACAACTACCCGCAGCTGCGCGAGGAGCTCATCGGGTACGGCTACCGCTTCGTCGGCACCTCCGACACCGAGGTGATCGTCAAGGGCTACCACCGCTGGGGCGTCGACGTCGTCGACCACCTCGTGGGGATGTTCGCGGTCGTCGTGCACGAGCGCGACAGCGGCCGGACGGTGCTCATGCGCGACCGGCTGGGCGTCAAGCCGCTGTACCTGGCCGAGACGCCGGGCCGGCTGCGCTTCGCCTCCTCGCTGCCGGCGCTGCTGGCCGCCGGCGACGTCGACACGACGATCGACCCGGTGGCGCTGCACCACTACCTCACCTGGCACGCCGTCGTCCCGGCCCCGCGCACCGTCCTGCAGGGCGTGCGCAAGCTGCCGCCGGCGACCGTGCGGGTGGTGGAGGCCGACGGCACCAGCCGCGAGCACCGCTACTGGGCGCCCGACCACGTGCGCCGCGAGGAGTTCGCCGGGTTCTCCGAGCGCGACTGGGAGGACGCCGTCCTGGAGCGGCTGCGCACCTCGGTGCGCCGGCGGCTGGTCTCCGACGTCCCCGTGGGCGTCCTGCTCTCCGGCGGCCTGGACTCCAGCCTCATCACCGGCCTGCTGGCCGAGGAGGGGCAGAGCGGCCTGGCGACCTACTCGATCGGGTTCGAGTCCGTCGGCGGCCGCGAGGGCGACGAGTTCGCCTACTCCGACGTCATCGCCGAGCGGTACGCCACGGACCACCACCGCATCCGCGTCACCGGCGACGAGCTGGTCGGCGCCCTCTCCGACACGGTGGCCGCGATGGCCGAGCCGATGGTCAGCCACGACGTGGTCGCCTTCTACCTGCTCTCCCAGCAGGTCTCGCAGACCATCAAGGTCGTGCAGTCCGGCCAGGGCGCCGACGAGGTGTTCGGCGGCTACCACTGGTACCCGCCGCTGGCCGGGCTGAGCCCGCAGCAGGGCGTGGACGCCTACGCGCGCGCGTTCTTCGACCGCGACCACGCGGGCGTGGCGCAGGTGCTGCAGCCGCAGTGGCTGACGCCCACCGACGTCTCCCGCGAGTTCGTCGCGGAGCACTTCGCCCGCCCCGGCGCGGACACCGCGGTGGACGCGGCGCTGCGCCTGGACACCGAGGTCATGCTCGTCGACGACCCGGTCAAGCGCGTCGACAACACGACGATGGCGTGGGGGCTCGAGGCGCGGGTGCCGTTCCTGGACCACGAGCTGGTCGAGCTGGCGGCCGCGGTCCCGCCGGAGCTGCAGCTGGCCGAGGAGGGCAAGGGCGTGCTGAAGCGGGTGGGGCGCAGGGTGATCCCCCGCGAGGTCATCGACCGGCCCAAGGGCTACTTCCCGGTGCCGGCCATCACCCACCTGGAGGGCAAGGTCCTCGGGCTGGTGCGCGACGCGCTGACCAGCGAGGCCGCCCGCGCGCGCGGTCTGTTCCGGCCCGAGCACGTCGACGCGCTGGTGCGCGACCCGAACGCCGAGCTGACCCCGTTGCGCGGCAACAAGCTGTGGCAGCTGGGGCTGCTGGAGCTGTGGCTGCAGCAGCACGGGATCGACTGAGCAGGAGGACGCCGTGAGCTCGACCGCCCGGCGCCGCGGCCCCGTCGCGGGGCTGCGGGGCCGCACGCCCGCGGTCCCCACCATCTCCGGGCGCAACTGGCAGCGACCGCCGAGCTGGTTCACCGACGAGATGGACAGCGACGTCGTGCTCGACATGGGCTGGGGACGGCTGGTGTTCGGCCAGACGTTCGCCGACCAGCGCGCCGTCGTCGCCGCCCTGCGCGCGGAGGAGACCGGGGAGCGCGACATCGCGATGTACGTGCGCGACCCGCAGGTGCTCGTGGGGCTGGCCCCGCACGAGCTGTTCCTGGACCCCTCGATCACCTACCGGCTGCCGCTGGACCGCTACCGCGCACCGCGCGACCGCAACCCCGACGTGTTCGTGCGGATGGTGCGCGACCGCGCCGAGCTGGACGAGGTGAACCGCATCTACGCCGCGTGCGGGATGGTCGTCTCCGACCCGGACGTCATGTGGGCCAACCACCGCACCCGGACCTTCACCTACCTCGTCGCCGAGGACACCCGCACCCGGCGCATCGTCGGCACCGTCACCGGCGTCGACCACGTCCTCGCGTTCGGCGACCCCGACCAGGGGACGAGCCTGTGGTGCCTGGCCGCCGACCCGCAGGCCGCCCCGCGCGGTGTCGGGGAGGCGCTCGTGCGGGTCCTCGCCGAGCGCTACGTGGCGCGCGGGCGCGCGATCCTCGACCTGTCGGTCATGCACGACAACGCCGGTGCCATCGCCCTGTACCACCGGCTGGGGTTCCGCCCCGCCGCCCCCGTCGTCGTCAAGCGCAAGAACCCCATCAACCAGCGGCTGTTCTCCCCGGCGCCGGAGGGGCTGGCCGCCCTCAACCCCTACGCGCGCATCATCGCCGACGAGGCGCTGCGCCGCGGGGTGCGGGTGGAGGTCACCGACGCCCCCAGCGGGGAGCTGCGGCTGACGCACGCCGGGCGCTCGCTGCTCACCCGCGAGTCGCTGTCGGAGCTGACGAGCGCGGTGGCGATGAGCCGCTGCGACGACAAGCGCGTCACCCGCCGGCTGCTGGCCGCGCGCGGGGTGCGGGTGCCGCAGGCGGTCGAGCTGGCCCCCGACCCGCTGCAGGACGCCGACGGCCTGGCCGCCTGCGAGGAGCTCATCGCCCGCACCGGCCCGGTCGTCGTCAAACCCGCCCGCGGGGAGCAGGGCAAGGGCATCACCGTCGGCGTGGCGGGCCCGGAGGCGCTGCGGCGCGCGGTCGCCGAGGCGAGCGCGCACTGCCCCGACGTGCTCGTCGAGGAGTTCGTCGCCGGTCAGGACCTGCGGATCGTCGTCATCGACCACGAGGTCGTGGCGGCCGCGGTGCGCCGGCCGGCGGCGGTCATCGGGACGGGCACCGACACCGTCCGCGCGCTCGTGCGCAAGCAGAGCCGGCGGCGCGAGGCCGCCACCCGCGGCGAGTCGAGCATCCCGCTGGACGCGACGACGGAGGACGTCGTCGCGGCGGCCGGGTTCTCCCTCGACGACGTGCTGCCGCGCGGGCAGCGGCTGGAGGTGCGCCGCACCGCGAACCTGCACACCGGCGGCACGATCGACGACGTCACCGACGAGCTGCACCCCGCCCTCGTCGAGGCGGCCGTCGCGGCCAGCCGGGCCATCGGGATCCCGGTGACCGGCCTGGACCTGCTGGTGCCCGACGTCGCCGGGCCCGAGCACGTCGTCATCGAGGCCAACGAGCGCCCGGGGCTGGCCAACCACGCGCCGCGGCCCACGGCCGAGCGGTTCCTGGACCTGCTGTTCCCCGAGACGCGCGCCGCGGCCGGGGACCGCTGAACGGCGCTCGCGGAGGGTTCACAGCCGCCGCGCGGCGGGACTAGGGTCCGGCCATGAGGCGCAGGTGGGCGGGCACGGCGGTGGTGGCGGCGCTGGTCGTCGGCCCGGCGACGAGCGCGCAGGCCGCTCCGCCCGGTCCCGGCAACCTCTCGCCCGGCGCGCCGGGCATCGGGGACCGCTACCACCCGCTCGACGGCAACGGCGGCTACGACGTCGAGCGCTACGACCTGGACCTGCGCTACGACCCGGGGAGCGACGAGCTCTCCGGCACCGCGACGATCACCGCCCGCGCCACCCAGGACCTCACGAGCTTCGACCTGGACCTGAAGGGGATGCGCGTCTCGGCGCTCACCGTCGACGGCGCCCCGGCCCGCCACTGGCGGTTCGGCGGCGAGCTCGTCGTGCTCCCGGCCGCGCCGATCGCGGTCGGTGCGGTGTTCACCACCGCGGTCACCTACTCCGGGGTGCCGCGGACGGTGCAGGACCAGCTGGGGACCTCCGGGTTCGTCCACACCGACGACGGGGCGCTCGTCGCGGGCCAGCCGGAGGGCGCGGCCACCTGGTTCCCCGTCAACGACCACCCGCGCGACGCCGCCGCCTACGAGGTGTCCGTGGCCGTCCCCGAGGGGCTGGAGGCCGTCTCCAACGGCTCGTCCGCCGGGCGCAGCTCCGCGGGCGGCTGGACGACGTGGAACTGGTCGGCGCCCGACCCGATGGCCTCCTACCTGCTGACGCTGGCCGTCGGGGAGTTCGACGTCACCACCCGCGAGGTGGACGGGCGCACCTACCTCGACGCGATCGACCCGGACGCCGACCGGCTGCAGCTGGGCGAGGACCCGGCCGCCCCCACCGCGGGGGCCGTCGCCCGCGCGTCCCTGGCCCGCCAGCCGGAGATCGTCGACTTCCTGTCCTCGCAGTTCGGCGAGTACCCGTTCACCGACGTCGGCGGCATCGTCGACGACGACCCCTCGCTCGGGTTCGCCCTGGAGACGCAGACCCGGCCGGTGTACTCGCCGGCCTTCTTCACCGACGCGGTCTCCGGCGACTCCGTGGTCGTCCACGAGCTGGCCCACCAGTGGTTCGGCGACGACGTGCGGCTGGCCTCCTGGCAGCACATCTGGCTCAACGAGGGGTTCGCCACCTACGCCGAGTGGCTGTGGGCCGAGCACGAGGGCCACGCCACGCTCCAGCAGATCGCCGACGCCTACGCCGGCATCCCGGCCGAGGACCCCTTCTGGTCGCTGCGCATCGGCGACCCGGGCCCGGACCACCTCTTCGACGCGCCCGTGTACGTGCGCGGTGCGCTGACCCTGCACGCCCTGCGCCGGCAGGTGGGCGAGTCGGCGTTCTGGGGGATCGTGCGCCGCTGGGCCGCCGAGCGCTCGGGCGAGGCGGTGACCACCCCGGAGTTCACCGCGCTGGCCGAGGAGGTCTCGGGGCAGGACCTGGAGGGGTTCTTCCGCGCCTGGCTCGACACGCCCGCCCGGCCCGGGGCACCCTCGCAGGGTGCCTGAGGCCCACTCCCTGCACCGCCACGCCCGCGACCAGCGCGCGGCGCTGGCGGGGCAGGTGCTGGCGGTGAGCAGCCCGCAGGGCAGGTTCGACCCCGCGCCCTACGACGGGCACCGCCTGCTCGACGTCCAGGCGTACGGCAAGCACCTGCTGCACTCCTTCGAGGGGGCGCCGGACCTGCACGTGCACCTGGGGCTGAAGGGGGTCTTCCTGCGCACCGACGACCTCTCGCTGCCCCCGCTGCGCAGCACCCGGCTGCGGCTGGCGGGGGAGCGGGAGGCGTTCTCCCTCATCGCCCCCTCGGTGTGCGAGCCGCTGCCGGAGCCCGCCCGCGACGCGCTGCTGGCCTCGCTGGGCCCGGACCCGCTGCGGGTGGGCGCCGCCGGCCGCGAGGAGGCCGCGCGGCGGCTGGCCTCGGCGCGCGCCGCCGTCGGGGCCGCGGTGCTGGACCAGTCGGTGTGGGCGGGCATCGGCAACGCCTGGCGCGCGGAGCTGCTCTTCCTGGCCGGCATCGACCCCGCCCGCCGGGTGGACGTCGAGGAGGCGGGCCGGCTGTGGGACCTCGCCGTGCGGCTGCTGCCGCTGGGGGTGGACGCCGGCCAGGTCGTCAGCGACCCGGCCGCCCCCGACGAGCGCTGGGTCTACAAGCGCTCCACGTGCCGCCGCTGCGGGGCGCCGGTGGCCAGCCGCAGCGTCGGCGGGCGCACCGCGTGGACGTGCCCGCGCGAGCAGCGCTAGGCGCACGTCCCCGGCGCGTGCCCGCTCCCCGGCGCGTGCCTGGCACCGGCAGGGTCACCGTGGGGCCCTGCGGGCCCCGGTGGCCGCCGGATACTGGGTGCGTGGGACGTGAGCACGCGGTGCGCGACTTCCTGCGGGTGCGCCGCTCGGCGGTGCACCCGCAGGACGTCGGCCTGCCCCCGGCCCCCGGCCCGCGCCGCGTGGCCGGGCTGCGCCGCGAGGAGGTCGCCTCCCTGGCGGGGGTGAGCGTGGCGTACTACACCCGCCTGGAGCAGGGGCGCGCCCTGAACGTCTCGGAGTCGGTGCTGCGGGCGGTGGCGGCCGCCCTGCGCCTGGACGAGGACGAGCTGGCGCACCTGCGGGACCTCGTCGGCCACGGCCCCCACCCGGGCCCCGGCCGCGCCGAGGTGCCGCGCGTGCGGGCCGGTGTGCACCGGCTGCTGGAGGCCATGGACGGTGTCCCGGCGCTGGTGCTGGGGCCGCGCTCGGAGGTGCTGGCCGCCAACGCGGCGGCCGCCGCGCTGCTGCTGGACCCGCAGGCGCTGCCGGCCCGGGAGCGCAACTGGGTGCGCTGGCTGTGCACCGACGGTGCGGCGCGCGAGCTGTTCCTGGACTGGGAGGACGTGGCCTGCGACGCCGTCGCCGGGCTGCACCGGCACGTGGGCCGCGACGCGTGCGACCCCGCGGTCGCCGCGCTGGTCGGCGAGCTGAGCGTCGTCAGCCCCGACTTCGCCCGCTGGTGGGCCAGCCAGCGGGTGCGCACCCGCGACCACGCCACCCACCGCCTGCAGCACCCCCTCGTGGGCCGCCTCGACCTGGACGTGGAGACCCTGCGCCTGCCCGGGGCCACTGGGCAGGCGCTGCTGACGTGGACGGCCGAGCCCGCGAGCTCCTCCGCCGAGGCGCTGGGGCTGCTGCTCAGCTGGAACGGCCCCGCCCCCCACCGCCCGCTGCCCACCGCGCACCCGGCGCGGGACTGACCACCGGCGACCACCACCGGCACCGGCCGCCGGAACCGACCACCGGAACCCACCTGCACCGCACCCCGGAGGAACCGTGATCACCGAGGACCGCGCCGACCGCTCCTGGCGCCCCGAGCCCGAGCGCTACCGCGACGCGCGGTACCGCCGCGCCGGGCGCAGCGGTCTGCTGCTGCCGCCGGTGCCGCTGGGCCCGTGGCAGGACTCCGGCGCCAGCAGCGTCGCGCAGCTCGACGCCGACCTCGACGCCCTCGACGCCCCCGCCCTGGAGGCGGGCGAGCTGGCCGAGATCGACCGCCACGCCGCACCGTCCGGGGAGTCCCTGCCCGTCTGAGGCGGAACCCCCGAACCCCGGAAACCCCCCGAACCCCGGAACCCCGAGCTCCGGAACCCCCGAACCCCCAGAGAAACCCACGGAGGACACGTGAGCACCACCGTCAGCGCCTACGCCGCCCCCTCGGCGACCGAACCGCTCGCACCCACCACGATCGAGCGCCGCGACGTCGGCGCCAAGGACGTGCGCATCGAGATCAAGTTCGCCGGGATCTGCCACTCCGACATCCACACCGCCCGCGGCGAGTGGGGCCCGGTCGCCTGGCCCATCGTCGTCGGCCACGAGATCGCCGGCGTCGTCGCCGAGGTCGGCTCGGACGTCACGAGGTTCTCCGTCGGCGACCGCGTCGGCGTGGGCTGCATGGTGGACTCCTGCCGCGAGTGCGAGGCCTGCCGCGACGGCGAGGAGCAGTACTGCACCGGCAACGGCGTGGTGGAGGGCATGGTCGGCACCTACGGCGGCACCGACCCCGCCGACGGGCGTCCCACCGCCGGCGGCTACTCCCAGCAGGTCGTCGTCACCGAGGACTTCGTGCTGCGCATCCCCGACGGCCTCGAGCTCGACGTGGCCGCACCGCTGCTGTGCGCGGGCATCACCACCTACTCCCCGCTGAACCACTGGAACGCCGGCCCCGGCACGAAGGTCGCCGTCATCGGCCTCGGGGGCCTGGGCCACATGGCCGTGCAGATCGCCGCCGCCAAGGGCTGCGAGGTCACCGTGCTGTCGCAGTCGCTGAAGAAGCGGGAGGACGGTCTGCGGCTGGGCGCGAGCGCGTACCATGCCACCAGCGACCCGGACACGTTCACGCAGCTGAAGGGTTCCTTCGACCTGGTCATCAACACCGTGTCGGCGAACCTCGACCTCGACGCCTACATGGGTCTGCTGCGCCGCAACGGGACCCTCGTCGAGGTCGGTGCGCCGGAGAACCCCATGTCGGTGCGGGCGTTCTCGCTGATCCCCGCCCGCCGCAGCCTGGCCGGCTCCAACATCGGCGGGATCGCGGAGACCCAGGAGATGCTGGACTTCTGCGCCGAGCACGGCATCGCCGCGGAGGTCGAGGTCATCAGCGCCGACCGGGTCAACGAGGCGTGGGAGCGCGTGGTGGCCTCCGACGTGCGCTACCGCTTCGTCATCGACACCTCCACGCTGCCGGCCGTCTGAGGTTCCCCGCGACCCGGCACCGCGCGCGGTGCC
>NZ_JBJLSF010000080.1:0-23040 GCF_050871885.1 Kineococcus aridisoli
GCCCGGTGGGCCGCCCCCCTCTCGTGCGCTGCTGCGCCGCCGGGTGCTCCCCGGCGTCCGTCAGCCCTCGAACTTGTAGCCGAGCCCGCGCACCGTCACCAGGTGCCGCGGGTTCGCCGGGTCGGGTTCGATCTTCGCCCGCAGCCGCTTGACGTGGACGTCCAGCGTCTTGGTGTCGCCGACGTAGTCCGAGCCCCACACGCGGTCGATCAGCTGCACGCGGGTGAGCACCCGGCCGGCGTTGCGCAGCAGCAGCTCCAGCAGCTCGAACTCCTTCAGCGGCAGCGGCACCCGCTCCCCGCGCACCGTCACCACGTGCCGGTCGACGTCCATGCGGACCCCGCCCGCCTCCACGGTCGTCTGCACCAGCTCCTCGGGCTCGGCGCCGCGGCGCAGCACCGCCCGCACCCGCGCCAGCAGCTCGCGGGAGGAGTAGGGCTTGGTGACGTAGTCGTCGGCGCCGATCTCCAGGCCCACGACCTTGTCGATCTCGGAGTCCTTCGCGGTGAGCATGATGACCGGCACGCTGGAGCGCGTCCGCAGCTGCCGGCAGACCTCGGTGCCGGGCAGGCCCGGCAGCATGAGGTCGAGCAGCACCAGGTCGGCGCCGGCCTTGTCGAACTCCTCCAGGGCCTCGGGACCGGTTTCGGTGACCGCCACGTCGTAGCCCTCCCGCCGCAGCAGGTAGGACAGCGGGTCGGAGAACGACTCCTCGTCCTCCACCACCAGGATGCGCGTCACGGTCGGACCTCCACAGGGGTCTGCGGCGCCGCGCGGTCTGCTGGCGACGCCGGATCGGAGTCGGCGCCACGCCCCGGGCGCCGGTTCGGGTCGGTGCCGCCACCCGCGGGGGGCGCGGCGGCCGCGTCGGCGGGCACCTCGGCGGTCGGGTCGGGCAGGCGCAGGGTGAAGGTGGACCCCTCGCCCTCGGCGCTCCAGACCCGGACGTCACCGCCGTGGTTGCCGGCCACGTGCTTGACGATCGACAGCCCGAGCCCGGTGCCGCCGGTGGAGCGGGAGCGGGCGGGGTCGACGCGGTAGAAGCGCTCGAAGATGCGGTCCAGGTCGGCGGGGCTGATGCCCACGCCCCGGTCGGACACCGCGATGTCGACGGTGGGCACCACCCCGTGCTCGGCCCCGGTCGCCTGCCCGCTGCTGCGGCGCACCTCCACGACCACCCTGCTGCGCTCGGGCGAGTAGGCCAGGGCGTTGTGCACGAGGTTGCGCAGCGCCGTGACGAGCAGCTCGCGGTCCCCGCGGACCTGCAGGCCGCGCGTGCCGGCGACGACGACCTCGGAACCGCGCTGCTGGGCGACGCTGCCGCTGCGGTCGATCGCCTCGGCCACCAGGGAGTCGACCTCGAGCAGCTCAGGGCGCACCACGTTCTCGGCGGCCTGCAGCCGCGAGAGGTCGATGATCTCCTGCACGAGCGCCGACAGCCGGGTCGCCTCCCGGCGCATCCGGCGGGAGAAGTGCCGCACGGCCTCCGGGTCGTCGGCGGCCTCCTCGACGGCCTCCGACAGCAGCGACAGCGCCCCCACGGGGGTCTTCAGCTCGTGGCTGACGTTGGCGACGAAGTCGCGGCGGGTGGCCTCCACGCGGCGGGACTCGGTGCGGTCCTCCAGCAGCAGCAGCACGTGCCGGGCGCCCAGGGTGGTGACCCGGGCCAGCACGACCGCCGGCGGGCGGCCGAGCCCCGCGGCGAGCTCCATCTCGTACTCGCGCACGCGCCCGTCGCGGCGGCAGGCGCGCACGAGCTCGCGCAGCTGCGGGTCGGCCAGCTCCCGGCCGGTCACGACGCCGCTGGCGTAGGCGGCCGCGCTGGCCTTGACCACCTCGTCGTCGGCGGCGAGGACGACGGCCGAGGAGCGCAGGGCCATGAGGACGTCGCTGACGCCGGGCGGCAGGCCCCCGGCGGGCGGCGGCGCGGAGCGGTCGCGGTGCTGCAGGCGCTCGGAGACGCGGAACGCGAAGACGCCCGCGGCACCGGTGAGCACACCGATCGCCGCGGCGATCGACTCGGAGAACTCGCCCAGCACCGCACCAGCGTACGGTCGTCGTCGAGACCCGCCTCGCCGGCGCGGGCCCCGTGCAGCCGGGCGGGCCGAGATGTTCACCTCTCGGGTGGCGCTCGTTCACCCCCGGCTGGGAGCCTCGGAGCACACACCCGGCCGCACGATCCGCACGGCGGACGTACGGCGGACCCGACCCGGAGGTCACCGCAGTGCGCAACGTCTACCACGACGAGCTCGACGGACTCGTCCAGACGCTCGTCGAGATGACCCAGCTCGCCGAGTCGGCGATCACGCGGGCCACGACCGCCCTGCTGGACGGGGACCGCGAGCTGGCCGAGACGGTCATCTCCGCCGACACCCGCATCGACTCGCTGCAGCGCGACCTGGAGGAGCGGGCGGTGCGCGTGCTCGCGCGCCAGTCGCCCGTCGCCACCGACCTGCGCGTGGTCGTCACGGCCCTGCGGATGAGCTCCAGCCTGGAGCGGATGGGCGACCTGGCCCGCCACGTCGCCAAGCTCGCCCGGCTGCGCTACCCGGACCTGGTGGTCCCGCCCGAGCTGCGCGCCACCATCCTGCAGATGGGGCAGGTGGCCGAGCGGATCGTGGCCAAGGCCGGCAGCGTCATCGCCGGCCGCGACGTGCGCCGCGCCGCCGAGATGGAGCTCGACGACGACGAGATGGACCGCCTGCACCGGGTGGTCTTCGAGCAGCTGCTGGCGCGGACCTGGGACCACCCCACCGAGGTCGCCGTGGACCTGACCCTGTGCAGCCGGTACTACGAGCGCTTCGCCGACCACGCCGTCTCGGTGGCCAAGTCGGTCGTCTTCCTGGTGACCGGATCGCACGACGAGGACGTTGCGGCGCAGACGGTCTGAGCGCCCGCCGCCGCGGGCGGGGCGGGGCCGCCACCGCGGGTGTAGCGTCGGCGGAGTGATCACCCGGCGGCCTGCGCGGCGGCGCGCGGCGGGCCCGGCACCGCTGGTCCTGGGCCTGGCGGCGCTGCTGGCCGGGTGCGGCGGGGAGGACGTCCCCGACCCCTCCCCGACCACGACGACGACCCGGCCCACCGGCACGGCGACGAGCGCCCCGGCGACGACGACCTCCCCGAGCCCCACGGGCCCGGGGTTCGACTGCCCGTCGGTGGACGCGGCCCAGAGCGCCCTCGACGACGCGTTCGCCGCCGAGCTGGAGCGGCTGGACATCGGCCGCGGCGACCCCCGCGCCCAGTCGGTGTACGTCCTGGTCACCACGAGCGAGGGACCCGCCTACTACGCCGCCGTCCTCGCCGCCGCCCCGCCCGAGCAGGCCGCAGACGCCCGGCTGGTGCTGGACTACTACCAGCGGCTGGCCGCGCGGGCCGGGGCCCTGGACGCCGGGGACGGCTCCAGCGAGGACCTGGTGACGGCGATGGACCGCCTCGACGAGGCCGCCGCCGCGGTGAGCACCGACCCGGCCGCGGGCACCCAGGTGGTCGCCGCCCAGGAGCGGCTGCAGGCGGCCGTGGAGGCGGCCTGCGCGTCGCCGACCGCGAGCACCAGCACCGCCACGAGCACCGCCACGAGCACGGGTGGCGGCGCGGAGCCGGCGGCCCCCGGGACCGCTAGCGCCGGGTGAGCTCGGCCAGCAGCCGGGCGATCTGCACCGCCGCCCGCTGCTGGTCGAAGTCGCGGGCGCGCGCCGGGCCCAGCCGGGCCTTGCGCCGCAGCGGTGCGGGGTCGCGGCAGAAGGCGAGGACGGCGTCGGCCAGCGCCTGCGGGTCCTCCACCGGCACCAGGTCGCCGACCTCGCCGTCGCGCAGCACGTGGCGCGGCCCCGTGGGGCAGTCGGCGGCGACGACGGGCGTGCCGTGCGCGAGCGCCTCGAGCAGCACGAGGCTGCCGTTGCCCTCGTAGCGCGAGGACAGCACGAAGAGGTCGGCCCCGGCCAGCAGGGCCTGCAGGTCGCCGACGTGGCCGGCGAAGTCGACGCGGCCGCCCAGGCCCAGCCGCTCAGCCTGCGCGCGCAGCCGCTCGTCCTCCTCGCCCGCGCCCACGAGCACGAGCTCGACGTCGCCCCCGGCGGCGACGACGAGCGCCAGCGCGTCGAGCAGGACGTCGAAGCCCTTCTGGGCGGTCAGCCGGCCGGCGGCGACCAGGCGGGTGCGCCCGGAGGTGGAGCGCACCGGTCCGCCCTGCGCGGCGACGGCGGCCAGGCGCGCGTCGACGTCGATGCCGACGTCGGCCACGTGCACCCGGTCGGCGGGCAGGCCCACCTCCAGGACGTCGTCGACCAGGCCCGGCGAGACGCACACGGCAGCGTCGACGCGCCGGTGCACGGCCGTCAGCGCCGGGCGCAGCCGCGCGGGCGTCCACGCCGCGACCGCCCGCGGCAGCGAGCTCTGCACGAGCACGACGAAGGGGGTGCCGGTGGCGCGGGCGGCCAGCCAGCCGAGGAGCAGGCCGTAGCCGACCTCGCTGCCGGAGACGACGACGTCGGCGCGGCGCACGTGCCGCAGCACGTTGACCAGCACGCGCGGTGCGGCGCTGCGGAAGCGCCGCACCTGCGCGCTGCCCCAGCGGGTGTCCAGCCGCGGGTCCGGCTCCAGCATCGGACCGTCGGGCTCGACGTTCTCCAGCACCAGGAAGCGCACCCGGGCGCCCAGGTCCTGCCAGCGCCGGGCCAGGTCCAGGGAGACCCGCAGGCCGCCGTTGTCGCGCAGCGCCCCCTCGACGACCAGGACGCGGGGCCCGGGCCCGCTGCTCGGCCCGCTGCTGCTCGGCTGGGTCACCGCTGCGTCAGCGGCCCTGGTTGGCGACCGCCGCCGCGGCGGCCGCGGCGGCCTCCGGGTCCAGGTACTGCCCACCCGGCACGGTCGGCGTGAGGTCCGCGTCCAGGCGGTACACCAGCGGGATGCCCGTGGGGATGTTCAGCCCGGCGATGTCGGCGTCGGAGATGCCGTCCAGGTGCTTGACCAGCGCGCGCAGCGAGTTGCCGTGGGCGGCGAGCAGGACGGTCTTGCCGGCGCGCAGGTCGGGGACGACGCCCTCCTGCCAGTAGGGCAGCATCCGCGCGACGACGTCGGCCAGGCACTCGGTGGCCGGCATGTCGGCGCCCAGGCCCGCGTAGCGGGGGTCGCCGTCCTGGGAGAACTCCGAGCCGGCCTCGATGGCCGGCGGCGGGGTGTCGTAGGAGCGGCGCCAGAGCATGAACTGCTCCTCGCCGAACTCCGCGAGCGTCTGCTTCTTGTCCTTGCCCTGCAGGGCGCCGTAGTGGCGCTCGTTGAGCCGCCAGGAGCGGCGCACGTCGATCCAGTGGCGGTCGGCGGCGTCCAGGGCCAGGTGGGCGGTGGTGATGGCGCGGCGCAGCACCGAGGTGTGCACGACGTCGGGCAGCACGCCCGACTCGACCATCAGCTTCCCGCCCCTGCTGGCCTCGGCCCGCCCCTTCTCCGACAGGGCCACGTCGACCCAGCCCGTGAAGAGGTTCAGGGCGTTCCACTCGCTCTCGCCGTGGCGGAGGAGGACGAGGGTGTGCGCCGCTTCGCTCATGGGCCGCACCCTACCGAGCGGCCTCGCCGCGCCTCTCGCGCGCCCGCTGCAGCACGGCCTCGCGGTACACGCGCAGGGTCGCCTCCGCGGTGGCCCCCCAGCCGAAGGCCTGCGCGCGGCGCGCGGCGCGCTCGCCCATGGCGGCGCGGCGGGCCGGGTCCTCCAGCAGCCCGGCGAGCACGCGCGCCCAGGTGCGGGGGTCGTGGTCGCCCACGAGCGTGCCGGTCCCCCGCCCGTCGGCGTCGTCGGCCACCGCGGTGCGCAGGCCCCCGACGGCGGCGGCCACCACGGGCGTGCCGCAGGCCTGCGCCTCCAGGGCCACCAGCCCGAAGGACTCGTTGTGCGAGGGGACGGTGACGACGTCGGCGGCCCGGTAGTGGTCGGCCAGCTCCGCGCGCGCCACGGGCGGGGCCAGGCGCACGACGTCGCCCAGGCCCAGATCCTCGACGAGGTCGGCCAGCGCCTCCGGGTGCGCGGTGCCGGAGCCGCTGGGACCGCCGAGGACGATCACCCGCAGCCGCGCGCGCCGCTGCGGCTGCGCGCGCAGCAGCTCCGCGGTGGCCCGCACGAGCAGGTCGGGCGCCTTCAGCGGCTGGATGCGCCCCACGAACAGCAGCACCTCCGCGTCCGCGGGCAGCCCCAGGCGGCGGCGGGCCGCGGCGCGGCCGGGCTCGGGGCGGAAGACGCCCAGGTCCACGCCGGGGGCGACGACGGCGACCTTGGCCGGGTCGGCGCCGTAGAGGTCGACCAGCTCGCGGCGCTCCTCGGCGGTGTTGGCCACGAGGCGGTCGGCGGCGTCGACGACCTGCTGCTCGCCGACGACGCGCCCGTTCGGCTCGGGGACGTCGCCGTCGGCGAGGGCGGCGTTCTTCACCTTGGCCATCGTGTGCATCGAGTGCACCAGCGGCACGTCCCAGCGGTCGGCGGCCAGCCAGCCGACCTGACCGGACAGCCAGTAGTGCGAGTGCACGACGTCGTAGTGGCGCTCCTCGTGGCGGGCGCCGGTGCGCAGCACCCCGGCGGTGAACGCGCACAGCTGCCCCGGCAGGTCGTCCTTGCCCAGGCCCTCGTAGGGGCCGGCGGCCACGTGGCGCACCCGCACGCCGTCGAAGGGCTGCACCAGCGGCGGCTGCTCGGAGGAGGTGCGCCGGGTGAAGACCTCCACCTCCACGCCGCGGCGGGCCAGCTGGGCGGCCAGCTCCAGCACGTACACGTTCATGCCGCCCGCGTCGCCGGTGCCCGGCTGCGCCAGCGGTGAGGTGTGCACCGAGAGCAGGGCCACCCGCGAGACCTCGGGCGTGCGCCCCACGCCTGCTCCCCTCGCTAGTGTCCGCCACGTGCCCCGGCAGTCTGCCTCCCGCGTGCGAGCGGACGCCTCCCGGGCCACCCGCAGCGCCGGGAGCGCCCGCGGCGCCGGGGCGGGCGCGGCGGTGGGGGCGGTCACCCGCGGCACCACCGGCCCGGACCGCCTGCGGCGGGTGGAGCGCTGGCTCGCGCAGACGCAGGGGCGCCGGCTGCGCGACGCGGCCGACCCCCTCGTCGTCGACCTCGGCTACGGCGCCTCGCCGGTGACGGTGACGGACCTGCAGCGCTGGCTGCGGCGGGTGCGCCCCGACGTGCGCGTGGTGGGCCTGGAGATCTCCCGGGAGCGGGTCGAGGCCGCCCGCAGCGCGCTGCGGGAGGTGCCGGGGGCACCCGAGTTCGCCCTCGGCGGCTTCGAGCTGGCGGTGCCCGGGGGCGGTTCGCCGGTGCTGGTGCGGGCCTTCAACGTGCTGCGCCAGTACGAGACCGGGGAGGTGGCGGCCACCTGGGAGCTGCTGCGCTCGCGGCTGGCGCCGGGCGGGCTGGTGGTGGACGGCACCTGCGACGAGCTGGGCAGGCGCGCGAGCTGGATCGCCCTGGAGCGCGAGCGTGGCCCGGTCTCGCTGACGCTGTCGGTGCGCCTGGCGGGGCTGCCGGCGCCCTCGGCCGTCGCCGAGCGGCTGCCGAAGGCCCTCATCCACCGCAACGTGCCGGGTGAGGGCGTGCACGAGCTGCTGCGGGCCGCCGACGCGGCCTGGGCGCGGGCCGCCCCGGCGGGCACGTTCGGGGCGCGCCAGCGCTGGATCGCCACCTGCCGCGAGCTGGCGCGGGGCTTCCCGGTGCTCGACGCGCCCTCGCGCTGGCGCCTGGGCGAGCTGACGGTGGCGTGGGACTGCGTGGCGCCGCGGTGAGGGCGCGCCGAGGGCGCTGCGGGGCGCCGCGCCGGGGGCGCCGCGCGCCTCGGGCATGATCGGCTCCAGTCCGGGACGCTGCGACCCTGCAGCCGGTCGGTGTCGAGGAGGTCACCGTGGCTCGTCCACCGCACGACCGGGCGTCGCGGCCCACCATCCGCGACATCGCCCGCCTGGCGGGCGTCTCGAAGGCCTCGGTCTCGTACGCGCTCAACGACCAGCCCGGCGTCTCCGACGAGACCCGCGAGCGCATCCGGGCCGCGGCGGCCGAGCTGGGCTGGCGGCCCAGCGCGGCGGCGCGCTCGCTGTCGAGCGCGCGCGCCGGCGCGGTCGGGCTGGCCGTGGCGCGCGACCTGCGGCTGCTGGAGGAGGAGCCGTACTACATGCGGCTCATCGCGGGCATGGAGAGCGTCCTGGCCCGCGAGGGGTTCTCGCTGCTGCTGACGGTGGTGCCGGACGTCGGCACGGCCGTCGAGGTGCTGCGCGGGTGGTGGGCCGAGCGCCGCGTGGACGGGGTGATCCTCACCGACCTGCTCGTGGACGACCCGCGGCTGGCGGTGGTGGACGACCTGGGCATCCCGTGCGCGCTGCGCGGCGGCCTGGAGGACGACGTGCCGCTGGGCAGCCACCTGGCCGTCACGGTGGAGTCCGAGGCGGAAGCGGTGGTGGAGGTCGTGCAGCACCTGCTGGCGCAGGGCCACCGCCGCATCGCCCGGGTCAGCGGCCCGACGCAGTTCCTGCACACCTCCCGCCGCGACACCGCCTGGCGGGAGGTGACGCGGGCGCGGCTGGGCCGGGCGCAGCCGGTCGTCGCCGCCGACTACACCTCCGGGAGCGGCCTGGCGGCCACCCGGCGGCTGCTGGCCCGCGCGCAGCCGCCCACCGCGATCGTCTACGACAACGACGTCATGGCCGCCGCCGTCGTGGCCGAGCGGCGCTCGCTGGGCCTGCGCATCCCCGGCGACCTGGCGGTCGTGGCGGGTGAGGACTCCATGCTGTGCCGGCTGGCGGACCCGGCGATCACCTCGCTGCGCCGCGACGTGGTCGCCGACGGGGCGCGCAGCGCGGCGCTGCTGCTGGACGTGCTGGCCGGGCGGACGTCGCCGTCCTGGCCCGCACCGCGCGAGCTGGTGGTCCGGGGGAGTTCGCGGGCGGGCGCGCCGACGCCTTGACGTGAACCGGTTCACCCGGTTCCGCGACCGGGGTGACCACAAGCTGCCGCGCCCGCGGCGCCCTCAGGCCTCCAGCAGGATCGTCGTCGGCCCGTCGTTGACGAGCTCGACGGCCATGTCGGCGCCGAAGCGCCCGGTCGCCACGGGCAGGCCGTGGCCGCGCAGGGCGTCCGCGACCGCGTCGACCAGCGGTTCGGCGACCGCGCCGGGCGCGGCCGCGTTCCACGTCGGGCGCCGGCCCTTGCGGGTGTCGGCGTACAGGGTGAACTGGCTGACCAGCAGCACGCCGGCGCCGACGTCGGCGGCGGCCCGCTCGCCGCGCAGGATGCGCAGCTGGGCGACCTTGCGGGCGATGAGCTCCACCTGCGCGGGCCCGTCGTCGTGGGTGACGCCCAGCAGGACCAGCAGGCCCGGTGCGTCGAGGGCCCCGACCACCTGCCCGTCGACGCTCACGCTGGCGCGGCTCACGCGCTGGACGACTGCTCGCACCGCGATCGCTCTCCCGGGCTCGGGCGGAGCCGTGCGGGGCACTGCTCCGAGGGGGTGGACTTCCGGTGTCGGCCAGGTGGACCTGACGCGACGGCAGGGTTGCGGACCTAGGATCGCCCCGTGCTGGACGTTCCCGTCGTGATCCCCCTGACGCTGCTCGCGCTGGGGGTCTGCGCCGCGGGTGCGCTGGTGCGCCCGCGCCTGGACGCAGCGCTCGTGCTGGGGCTGCTGGCGGCGATCTGGAGCCGGGTCAACCAGCCCGTCGAGGGCAGGGTGCTGCACACCTGGTCCGCCGACCGCGGGTTCACCGAGGCGGACCTGCTGTCCGTGGCGGCGCTGGCCGTGGCGGGCCTCACCCTGCTGCGCTGCGCCTGGCGGGCAGCGCACCGGGTGCGCCGCACCGGCCGGGGCGCGTCCGGCGACGCCGTGGCGCCGGGCGCGCGCTGATCCTCACCAGGGGCCGTAGGGGCCCTGGCTGCCGCCGCGACCACCGCGGCCGCCGCCGTACTGGCGCACGGCCGGGCGGACGTCCACGAGGTAGACCACCGAGGCCACGACGGCGAGGATGCCGAGCAGGCCGAGGTTGGCGAACGGCAGCCCGATGAAGCCGATGGCCGCCGCGACCGCGACGATCGCGACCCAGAAGGTCTTGGTCCGCTTGCCGGCGGCCGTGTAGGCGCCGGCCGGGCGGCGGACCGCGTCGACGAGGGCCCAGACCTCGAGCGCGAACGCCGCGACGCCGAGGACCATGAGCACGCCGTTCTGCACGTTCCCGAGGAGCTCCACGGTGGAACTCTACGAGTGATCAGGGCGCGGAGTTCCGCTCAGCGCCCGAGCAGCTCACCCAGACGGCGGTGCCCGAGCTCCTCGGCGCGCTCGACGCGCTCGCGCGGGCCGGGCACGCCGGCGGCCTCCCAGGAGTCGTCGATCCAGCGCTCGTGCGCGTCGCGCAGGGCGAGCAGGTCGCGGCGCAGCGCGTGCGGGTCGTCACCGGCGCTGGAGCGCTCCAGCGACACCAGCGCACCGGCCAGCGCCCGCGAGGCCGGGCGGTTGCGCACGAGCACCGCGACGAGCACGCCGACCCCCACGCCCACGAGGGTGTCGCCGACCCGGTCGGCGAGCAGGGAGGGCACCGCGGCGCCGCTCGCGCCCAGCCGCGTCAGCAGCAGCGAGAGCGCGGTGATCGCCACCGTGCCCAGCGCGTAGTTGCGCGGCATGCAGAGCTCGACGGCGAACATGCACACCGCGGTGAGCAGCCACAGCCGCGGAGCGCTGGTGGCCAGCGGCACCAGCAGCGCGGCGACGGCCACCCCGACCAGGGTGCCCACCGCGCGCTGCAGGGCGCGCCGGGCGGTGACGCCGGCCGAGGGCGACTGCAGCGCCGCGGCCGCGCCGACCGGCGCCCAGTGGGTGTGGCCGAGGCCGAGCGCCGCGGCGAGCAGGGCGCTCGCGGCGGCGGCGGTGCCGACCCGCGCGGCGGGCACCCGGTGCACCGAGCCCGGCCGCAGGGCCGCGCGCAGCGCACCTGCCCGGGAGGAGCCGACGCGCTCGCGCCCGAGCAGTTCCGCCGCCTGCGCGCCACCGGTGGGCGCCGGCGGCAGCGGCCGGCGCCCGCGCAGCACCGGCAGGAGGGCGCGCAGCGGCTGCGCGGCGTCCGCGCCGGCGCCGTGCAGCACGCGCTCGGCGTGGGCCAGCCAGTGCCCGGCGGGCGTGCGGACGCCGGCGGGGGCGCCGGCGAGGACGCCCCAGGCCTCGTGGACGGCCAGCAGCGCGCCCTGGCGCCGCCGCGGGTCCTCGACGGCCGCGAGCACCGCCGTGGCGGCGCGCGCCAGCGCGCCGCGCTCGGGACCGTCGGGCCGCAGCAGCCCCGGGCTGCAGCTGAGGGCGGTCGCGAAGGCCGCGCCGGCCACCGCGACGAGGACCACCAGCGGCAGCTGCCCGGCGCGCAGCGGCTCCTGGGTGAGCGTGCCGGTGGCGAAGACGGGGATGATGCCCGCCGGCGGCCCGGTGCGGACGGCGTCGGTGACGAGCTTGGCCACCAGGGCGACGAGGGCGACCAGCAGCGCCGGCACGACGACGTCGGCCCACCCCGCCAGCGGCAGCACGGCGCCGACGGCGCCGACGAGGACGGCGAGCGTCAGGCCGAGCCCCGTCCAGGCCTGGGTGCGCAGCCGCCGGGCGTACGGCTCGGTGCGCCCGTAGAGGTTGCTCATGGCGCCGAAGGCCGCGGGCGCGGCCAGCAGGGGCGCGTCGGCGGCCAGCGCCAGGGCCAGCGGGACGGCGAGCGCGACCGTCGCGGTCCCGGCGGCCCACCACGGGTGCGGACCGGGGGCCAGGCGCCCCCAGCCGCGCAGGGCGGCGGCGAGGTGGCGGAGCGGGGTCACCGGTCGAGGTTAGCAGGTGCTTCACCAGTGAAACACCTGTCGACGACCTGCGAAGGAGATCGCGTAGGCTGGGCGGGTGCCCTCCCCCGACGCCGACCAGGTCGACGACGCCCGCGCGGAGTGGGCGCAGGTGCACCCGGACCTGGACACCTCCCCGATGGACGTCGCCGGCCGGCTGCGGCTGGCCGCGGCGGCGCTGGCCCGGGCCGCCGAGGCGCCGGTGCGCGCGGAGGGGCTGACCCGGCCCGAGTTCGACGTCCTCAGCGCGGTGCGCCGCCAGCGGGCACCGCTGACCCCCACCGGCATCGCCGCGGCCACCCTGGCCTCCGGCGCCGCGACGACCAAGCGCCTGGACCACCTCACGAGGACCGGCTACCTGCAGCGCACCCCCGACGCGCGCGACGGCCGCGTGAGCCGGCTGTCGCTGACCGAGGCCGGCACCGCCCTCGTCGACCGCCTGCTCCCGCAGGTGCTCAGCGCCGAGGCCGCCTTCGCGGCGGCCCTGGCCGAGGACGAGCGGGACGCCCTCGCGCGGGTGCTGCGCACCCTGCTGCGCGCCAACCGGGCCTGAGCCCGGCCGGCGCCGTCAGCGCGAGCTGCGCAGCGCGTCCTCGACGGTGACGACGCCCTCGCGGTAGCGCCGGGCGATCTCCTCGGTGCAGGCGTCCATGACCTCCTGCACGCGGTGCCGGTCCCCCGACAGCTCGTGCTCCAGGCTCACGAGGCGCTCGCGCGCGGCGGCCAGCTGCCCGTCGTCCATCGCGGACAGGTCGGACAGGTGCGGGTCGGCGACGGCGAGCTCGGCGCGGCGGCGGTGCTCGCCGACGCGGCTGGGCTCCACGGAGCTGAAGCGGCCCATGCCGTGGTCGGTGCGGCGGGGGTCGGCCAGCACGTCGGTCAGCGACGCGACGAGCTCGGCGTCCGAGCGCGCCCCGTGCGGCTGGACCCCCGGCGCGCCGTCGGCACCGGCGCGGCGCTGCTCCTCGGCGCCCAGCAGGTCCAGCCGGCCCTGCAGCAGGCGGCGGGCGTAGGACAGGTCCGCCTCCTCCTGCTCGGCGAGGTTGCGGTGCTCGCGCAGGGTCTCCAGGTCCATCTCGGCCAGGCCGGCGAGGAACTCGGGCGACAGGACCTGGTCGAGCGCGCGGCGCCCGCCCGCCTGGTACCCGCTGACGTTGTCCTCGCTCATGGCGCCCTCCGGTGGCTGGCTCGCTGACGGCGTTCGCGTCGCGACGGCGTCCGTCGCACCCCGAGTATGACGCACCGGTGGGTGATCAGCCGGTCACGGAGCGACGATGGTCTCCTGCGCCGCGGCGAGGGGGCGCTGCTCGTGCCCCTCGGTGCCCGAACCGGCCACCGCGAACAGCTGCGCGTCCACCGGCAGCGACCGCTTGACGAGCGCCAGCGCCACCGGCCCCAGCTCGTGGTGGCGCGCGGCCGTCGTGACGTGCCCCACGCGCCGGCCCTCGTGCACGACGTCGTCGCCGTGCCCGGGCAGGTCGTGCGAGGAGCCGTCCAGGTGCAGCATCACCAGCCGCCGCGGCGGCCGGCCCAGGTTGTGCACCTTGGCGACGGTCTCCTGGCCGCGGTAGCAGCCCTTGTGCAGGTGCACCGCCGTGCGCAGCCAGTCCAGCTCGTGCGGGATCGAGCGCTCGTCGGTCTCCAGCCCCGGCCGCGGCCGCCACGCCTCCACCCGCAGCGCCTCGGCGGCCCAGGTGCCGGCCAGCCGGCGCCCGCCGACGGCGGCGGCCAGCTCGGCGCGGGGGACGAGGACCTCCCGCCACGGCCGCTCGGCACCCGGGTGCTCCAGGGTCGAGACGGCCGCGTAGCTGGCGGTGTCGGCGCTGCCGCCCTCGTTCGCCGGCACGGCGCCGGGCCACGGGTCGACCCACACGGGCCCCCGGGTGCTGCTCGCCGACCGGCTCGGCTCGGCCAGCACGGCCCACTCGGCGCTGACGTCGGCGATCTCCACGCGCAGCATGAAGCGCATCCGCTCCAGGAAGGCGCGCAGGGCGTCGACGGCACCGGGCTCGACGGTGATCCAGGTGGCCTCGCCGTCCTCGAGCAGGTGCAGGTCGTGCTCGATGCGCCCGGTGGGGCTGAGCACGAGGGTCTCCGTGGAGGTGCCGGCGGGCAGGCCGGTGAGCGCCTGCGTCGTGATGCTGTGCAGCCAGCCGAGGCGGTCCGGGCCGGTCAGGCGCAGCACGCCGCGGTGCGAGGCGTCGACGACGGCCTCGCCGCGCACGAGGGCGCGCTGCTCGCCGGCCGGGTCGCCGTAGTGCCAGGCGACACCGGCGTCCGGCCCCTCGGCGGCGACGGCGCCCGGGGCGTCCAGCAGGGGCGAGCGCGGCGCGGGCGCGGCGCCCGGGTCCGCGCCCGGGGTGGCGGGCGGGGTGGCGGGCGGGGTGGTCACGGGGCTGTTCACGGCTCTCCTCCTCCTGGCCGGCAGCGCGCGCACCGGCCGCGCAGGGCCAGGTGCTGCACGTCGACGGCGAAGCCGGTGCGGGTCAGGACGTCGGCGGCCATCGCGGAGGCCGTCGCCGACGGGGCCTCGGCGACCTCGCCGCAGGTGTCGCACACCAGGTGCAGGTGCCCGCCGTGCTCGACGGCGTGGAACGAGGGCACGCGCCGGTCCAGCTGGGTGCGCCCCACGAGGCCGACGTCCTCCAGCACCGCGAGGGCGCGGTAGACGGTCGAGGGGTCCACAGCCGCTGAACCCCCCTGGCGGTCCAGGTGTTCCGCGACCTGCTCGGCGCTGGCGTGCCCCAGGGCGCGCACCGCGTCGAGCACCCGCCGGCGCTGCGGCGTCAGCCGCAGGCCGCGGGCGTGCAGCGCCCGCCCCAGCTCGGTGTCGGTCACCGCGGGCACCGCGGGCTCAGGGCACCCGCTTCAGCCGGGCCGAGGCGTAGCTGCGCATCGGGTGCCCGTCGAGGGTGACGTCCAGCGCCCACAGCAGGTCGCCCTCGACCAGGCCGTACATGCGGGTGGCGGCCGTGTACTCGTGCGCGGTCGTGGTGCGGGCCACCACGTCGGTGGACAGGTCGATGCGCGGGCCGCGGGCGGTGCCCACGAGCACCTCCACGACACCGGTGGGGTGGGCCAGCAGGACCTCCAGCTCCACCGGCCGCGGCCCGTCGGCCGGGGCGGGGGCCTCCAGGTCGACCGGCTGCGGGCGCCAGTAGCCCGTCTCGACGTCCAGGGGCTCGCGGGTGCGGCCCTGCTCGTCGAGCACCCACGTCGTCGAGGTGTAGCTGAGGAAGTCGCGGCCGTCGTGGCCGAACTCCACGACCTGCCCGAAGCGGGTGTCGGCGTCCCCGCGCGCGGGGTGGCCGAGGACGCCCGCGCCCTCCCAGCGGCCGAGCAGCCAGGACAGCGGGACGAGGGACAGCGGGGTGTCGGTGCGCAGCGGCAGTGCCACGGGTCAGCGCTGTCCCTTGTAGAGGCGGTACACCACGAAGCAGGCGAACCACGCGATCACGATGCTCGCCGCGATGAGCAGGACGAGGAAGAACACTTCGAGGGCGTGCACGTGCCGAGCCTACCCGCGCACCCCGGGCCGGGCGGCGCGGTGCGGCGCGGCTCACACCGCGCGCGGGCGGGGCGCCGCGGCGCCGCCCGCGGGTCCTCAGAGCAGGACCAGGCGCCCCACGAGGTAGGCCCCGCCGCCCGCCAGGGCGACCGGCGCGGCCGCGACGGCCAGCGCCGCGGGCAGGGCGTGCACCGCGGGCAGCCGCGCCACCTGGGCGCGCCAGGCGGCCACGAGCAGCCCCGCGCCCAGGCCGGCCACGAGCCCGGCCAGCCCCCAGCGCGGGTGCGAGAGCACCCCGGCGCCGCCCAGCAGCACGACGAGGGTGGCGGCGAACCAGCCGGTGGCCGCACCGGCGACCAGGGCGACCGGCCCGGCCACCCGCAGCGGCCAGCTCGTCGCGCAGACCGCGCCGGCGGTGACGACGGCCGCCAGCACGACGGGTGCCAGCGGCGGGCCGGCGTAGGTGGAGGGCACGGCCACCCACGCCGCGGCCAGCACGACGACGGCCTGCCCGGTGACCGCGCCGGTCACCGACTCCACCAGGCGCGGGCGGCCGTCGGTGCGCAGCAGCTGGTGGACGAAGGCCGCCAGCAGCGACATCGCCGCCACCGCCGGCAGCACGTCCAGCACGCCCGTGGAGCGCGTGCCCTCCAGCCGCCCGGTGCGCGCGCCGAGCGCGGCGGCCGCGGCGGCGGCGAGGGCGACGGCGGCCAGCAGCGCGGTGGTGCTGCGCCGGGCCGGCAGGTCGAGCAGCTGCGGCCACCCGGCCGCCACCAGCGCGCCGACGAGCACGACCGCCAGCGCCAGGACACCGGCCGGCGCGAACGACGCCAGCGCCAGCAGGGCGGCCAGCGCGAACGTCGCCGTCACGGTCGCGGAGGAGCTCACGGGCGCGATCCTCCCACCGCCGCCCCCGCGCGGTGCGGCTGCGGTCGCGGTGACCTCGTCGCTTCGCCGACACGCGTAGGCTGCGCACCGTTATCCTGCAGACCTCGTGGGCTGCACGCGCCGCGGCCTCCGGGCCGGCGGGCGCGCGAGGCGGCCCGCGGCACGAGCGAAACGGAGGGCGGGACGCCCGGTGGCCCAGATCCTCGTGCTGACGAACGCGCTGACCCCCTCCACGGAGGTGCTGCCCGCGCTCGGCCTGCTGCCCCACAGCGTCCGGGTCCTGCCGGCGGAGGCCTCCGTCCTCGTCGACGAGCCGACCTCCGACGCGGTGCTCGTCGACGGCCGCCGCGAGCTCGCCGCCGCGCGCTCGCTGTGCCGGCTGCTGCGCACCACGGGCCTGTCCCAGCCGCTGCTGCTGGTGCTCACCGAGGGCGGGATGGCCGCCGTGGCCGCCGACTGGGGCGCCGACGACGTGCTGCTGGACACCTGCGGGCCGGCCGAGCTGGACGCCCGGCTGCGGCTGGCGGCGGGCCGGCTGCGCCGCCCGGCGGAGGAGGGCGACGGCGCCGCGCCCACCGAGATCCGCGCCGGTGACGTCGTCATCGACGAGGCCGCCTACTCCGCGCGCGTGCGCGGCCGCCAGCTGGACCTGACGTACAAGGAGTTCGAGCTGCTCAAGCACCTGGCCCAGCACCCCGGGCGCGTCTTCACCCGCGCGCAGCTGCTGCAGGAGGTCTGGGGCTACGACTACTTCGGCGGCACCCGCACCGTCGACGTCCACGTGCGGCGGCTGCGCGCCAAGCTCGGCGCCGAGCACGAGAACGCCATCGGCACGGTGCGCAACGTCGGCTACCGCTTCGTCTCCAGCGGCCGCGAGGCCGGCGCGGAGGACGGCCTCGAGCTGGACGCGGCGCTGACCGGGCCGGCGGCCCGGGACGAGGAGGCGACCGCGCGCGGCGACGAGGACGGCGCCGGCGGCGCGGGCGCGCCGCCGGCGGGCCCGCGCCCGGTCCGCAGCCCCGCCCCCCGGCGCTGAGGCGGCGCGGCACCCGTGGACACCACCCCGGCGCACACCCCGGCGCACGCCCCGGCGACCACCTCGCTGACCGCCCTGGCCGAGGACGCGCGCGAGCGCGTGCTGCAGCTGGCGCAGGCCGCCTCCGCGGCCGACGCGGCGACGGCGCTGTCGGAGGACGCGACGCTGCGCCTGCGCGCCACCGACGGCACGGTCACCCACCTGCTGCGCCACGACGACGGCGGCGTCCTCGTCGGCTACGCCCAGCTGGTCGGCCGGGCGGCCACCGCCCCGGGCGGGCGGGCCGCCGCCGGCGCGACCCCCGCCGACGTCGAGGGCGAGCTGCTCGTGGACCCCGCCCACCGCCGCCGCGGGCACGGGCGCGCGCTGCTGCGGGCGGTCGACGCGGCCGCCCCCGGCTCGCGGGTGCTGCTGTGGTCGCACGGCGACACCCCGGGCGCCCGGGCGCTGGCGGCCTCGGCCGGCTGGCGCCGCGAGCGCGAGCTGCTGCGCATGGAGCGGCCCACCGCGGGGCTGGCCGACCTGGAGGTCCCCGCGCTGCCGGAGGGGGTCGTGGTCGACGCCTTCCGGCCCGGCGCGGACGACGAGGCGTGGACGGCGCTCAACGCCGCCGCCTTCGCCGGCCACCCCGAGCAGGGCCGCTGGAGCGTGCGGGACCTGCGGCTGCGGCTGGCCGAGCCGTGGTTCGACCCCTCGGTGTTCCTGCTGGCGCGCACGCCGGGCGGCGCCCTGGCGGGCTTCTGCTGGATGAAGGTGGAGGCCGCCGCCGCGGAGCTGTACGTGCTCGGCGCGGCGCCGGCGCACGCCGGGCGGGGCCTGGGCCGGGCGCTGCTGGTGCGCGGCCTGCGGGCCGTGGCCGCGCGCGCGGACGTGCCGCCGACCGTCGAGCTGTACGTGGACGGCGACAACGCGCCCGCCCTGCGGCTGTACGAGCGGCTGGGGTTCGCCCGCGCCGCCGTCGACGTGCAGTACGCCTCCCGCTGAGGCGCTCCCGCAGCACGCCCGCCACCGGGCCGTTCAGGGGCCGTTCACCCTCCCGCCCCCGCCCCGGCACCTCGAACCCGCAGGTCAGCGCGGTGGCGGTGGCGGTGGCAGAATCGACGGCATGACGGCCACGACGCGAGCCAGCGCCCCCCTGCCCGCCGTGACCCCCGCCGAGGAGCCGCTGGAGCTGCCCGAGGACCGCTTCGCCGACCGCGAGGTCTCCTGGCTGGCGTTCAACGAGCGCGTGCTGCAGATGGCCGAGGACCCCGACACCCACCTGCTGGAGCGGGCGCGGTTCCTGTCGATCTTCGCCAACAACCTCGACGAGTTCTTCATGGTCCGCGTGGCCGGCCTCAAGCGCCGGATCGCCACCGGGCTGGCCGTCACCGCCGCCAGCGGCCTGGAGCCGCGGGAGGTGCTCGACGCGATCAGCGCCCGCGCCCACGAGCTCACCCAGCGCCACGCGGCGGCCTTCCTGGACGGGGTGCGCCCGGCGCTGGCCGAGGCCGGCATCACGGTCGTGCACTGGGACGAGCTGGCCGCCGACGAGCAGCTGCGCCTGCACGGCTTCTTCCGCGACCAGGTCTTCCCGGTGCTCACGCCGCTGGCCGTGGACCCCGCGCACCCGTTCCCGTACATCTCCGGGCTGTCGCTGAACCTGGCCGTCGTCGTGCGCAACCCGACGACCGACAAGGAGCACTTCGCGCGGGTCAAGGTGCCGCCGCTGCTGCCGCGCTTCGTGGCGGTCGAGGGGGCCGACGGCCTGGACTCGCGCCGGGCGCGCTTCGTGCCGCTCGAGGACGTCATCGCCGTCCACCTCGACCAGCTGTTCCCGGGCATGGAGGTCGTGCAGCACCACACCTTCCGCGTCACCCGCAACGAGGACCTCGAGGTCGAGGAGGACGACGCGGAGAACCTGCTGCAGGCGCTGGAGAAGGAGCTGCTGCGCCGCCGCTTCGGCCCGGCCGTGCGCCTGGAGGTCGCCTCCGACATCGACCCGCAGGTGCGCGAGCTGCTGGTGCGCGAGCTCGGCGTCACCGAGCAGGAGGTCTACGAGCTGCCCGAGCCGCTGGACCTGCGCGGTCTCGGCGACATCGCCGACCTGGACCGCCCGGAGCTGAAGTACCCCAAGTTCGTCGCGCGCACCCACCGCGACCTCACCGACGGCGCCGAGACGGCCAAGCCGTCGGACGTGTTCGCGGCCATCCGCAACCGCGACGTGCTGCTGCACCACCCCTACGACTCGTTCTCCACGAGCGTGCAGGCCTTCCTGTCGCAGGCGGCCGCCGACCCCAAGGTCCTGGCGATCAAGCAGACGCTGTACCGGACCTCGGGCGACTCCCCCATCGTCGACGCCCTCATCGACGCCGCCGAGGCCGGCAAGCAGGTGCTGGCCCTGGTGGAGATCAAGGCGCGCTTCGACGAGCAGGCCAACATCACCTGGGCGCGCAAGCTGGAGCAGGCCGGCGTGCACGTCGTCTACGGCCTCGTGGGGCTGAAGACGCACGCCAAGCTCAGCCTCGTGGTGCGCCAGGAGGCCGGCGGGCTGCGCCGCTACTGCCACGTCGGCACCGGCAACTACAACCCCAAGACCGCGCGCCTGTACGAGGACCTCGGCCTGCTGACCGACGACCAGCAGGTCGGCGAGGACCTGACCCGCCTGTTCAACCAGCTCTCCGGCTACGCGCCGAAGACGGCGTACAAGCGGCTGCTGGTGGCGCCGCGCTCGCTGCGCACCGGGCTGGTGGACCGCATCGACCGCGAGATCGACAACCACCGGCAGGGCCTGCCCTCGGGGGTCCGCATCAAGGTCAACTCCATCGTCGACGAGGTGATCATCGACGCGCTGTACCGCGCCTCGCAGGCCGGCGTGCCGGTCGACGTCGTGGTGCGCGGGATCTGCGCCCTCAAGCCGGGCGTGCCGGGCCTGAGCGAGAACATCCGCGTGCGCAGCATCCTGGGCCGCTTCCTGGAGCACAGCCGGGTGTTCTGGTTCGCCTCCGGCGGCGACCCGGTCGCCATGATCGGCAGCGCGGACATGATGCACCGCAACCTGGACCGCCGCGTCGAGGCCGTCGTGCGGCTGACCGACCCGCGCCACGTGCGGGAGATCTCGCAGCTGCTGGACGAGTGCATGGCCGACGGCACCAGCTCCTGGCACCTGGGGGCGGACGGCACCTGGACGCGCCACCACCGCGACGCCGACGGCCGTCCGCTGACCGACCTGCAGGAGCACATCATCGCCACCCGCCCGGGCCGCCGCCCGAGCACGCGCCGTCGTCGGTGAAGCCGCTGCGCGAGGCCGCGGCGGGCGCCCCGCCCGCGCCCACCGGCTCCGGGCCGGTGGACGTGGAGGCGGCCGGCTGCGTCGTCGTCCGCCCCGCCCGCGGCGGGGCGGCGGGCGGCGACGCCGCGGGCGGTGCGGTCGAGGTGCTCCTGGTGCACCGGCCGCGCACCGCGACCCGCGCACCCGACTGGTCGTGGCCGAAGGGCAAGCTCGACGAGCAGGAGCACCCCGCCGTCGCGGCCGTGCGCGAGACCGCCGAGGAGACCGGGGTGCGCGTGCACCTCGGCGTGCCGCTGCCCGAGCAGCGCTACGCGGTCTCCGGCGGCCGCCGCAAGCGGGTGCGCTACTGGCTGGCGCGCCCGGTGCCCGCGGGGCGCGGCGGGGGGCCGGACCCGGCGCCGGACCCGGTGCTGGACGTGGAGCCGGCCGGGCCCGAGGAGGTCGACGAGACCGCCTGGGTCTCGCCGCAGCGCGCCCGCGAGCTGCTGACCTACCCCGACGACGCGGACCTGCTGGCGGCGGCGCTGCCCGGGGACGCGCTGCCGCCGCCGACGTGGCCGCTGGTCGTGCTGCGCCACGCCCGCGCCGTCAAGCGCGCGGACTGGGCCGGTGAGGAGGGCGTGCGCCCGCTGCTGGAGCGCGGGCACGCCCAGTCGCGCGCCCTCGCCCCGCTGCTGGTCTGCTTCGACGTGCGCTCGCTCGTCACCTCGCCGTGGGCGCGCTGCGTGCAGACGGTGCTGCCGGCGGCCGAGCTGGCCGCGGCGCCCGTCGTCGTCGAGGACCCCCTCACCGAGGCGGCCCACGCCCGCGACCCGCGCGCGGCCGCGGACGTGGTCGCCGGGCTGCTGGCCGAGGGCGGCGGCGTCGTCGTCTGCTCCCACGGACCGGTGCTGCCGACCCTGCAGGCGGTCGTGGCGGCGCACGCGGGCACCGAGCAGGTGCGCGGCGCGCTCACCGGCCGCCTCGCCAAGGGCGAGCTCGTCGTGGCCCACGTCAGCGGCCGCGGCAGCGCCGCCCGGGTCGTCGCCGCCGAGCGCCACGCCTGCTGACCGGCCCCGCCCGATCGCCCCGCCACCCGTGCGGCCGCGTCCGACCCGGTGACAGCGCGTCACCGCCCTCCCGGTCGCCGGCGGTCCCGCGTCCCCCGTCCGCAGCAGCACGCGGTCACCGTCCGTGCACCTGCTGACTCGTTCACCTGCGTGTCGTCACCCGTCCGCCGAGTCGGCACCCGAACGACCTGCCTGGTTAACGCCTCGTTCACCTGCGCCGGGCACACGCGTCACTTCGGCTGCCTACCGTGCGACCACGTCGGACCCCGCGCTGGCGCTACCGCGCGCCCGCCCGTCGATCGAAAGCGAGCTCAATCCGTGAACCGCACCCTCCGTCGTGCAGCCCTCCCCGCCGCCCTGGCCCTCTCCTTCGGCCTCGCCGCGTGCAGCGGGTCCAACGAGGAGACGACCACCAGCGGCTCGGGCAGCAGCGAGTCCTCCTCCTCGTCGTCGCTGAGCGGCTCCCTGAGCGGCGCCGGCGCGAGCACCCAGACCGTCGCGCAGCAGACCTGGGCGGCCGGCTTCCAGGAGGCCAACCCGGACGTGACCGTGAACTACGACCCGGTCGGCTCCGGCGGCGGCCGCGAGCAGTTCCTCTCCGGCGGCGTGCCCTTCGCGGGCTCCGACGCCTACCTGAAGGACGAGGAGCTGGCGACGGCGCAGGAGCGCTGCAACGGCGGCAACGCGATCGACCTGCCGGTCTACGTCTCCCCCATCGCCATCGCCTACAACCTGCCGGGCGTGACCGACCTCAAGCTCGCCCCCGACACGATCGCCAAGATCTTCCTGGGCCAGATCACCACCTGGAACGACCCGGCCATCGCCGCGGACAACGCGGGCGTCACCCTGCCGGCGACCCCCATCACGCCGGTGCACCGCTCGGACGACTCGGGCACCACCGACAACTTCACCGACTACCTGCACACCGCGGCGCCGACGGTCTGGACCGCCGAGCCCGACGGCGTGTGGCCGGTCCAGAGCGGCGAGGCCGCCCAGGGCACCTCCGGTGTCATCCAGGCGCTGCAGGGCGGCGAGGGCACCATCGGCTACGCCGACGAGAGCCAGGTCACCGACGAGCTCGGCACCGTGCAGGTCAAGGTCGGCGAGTCCTACGTCGGCCCGACCGCCGAGGCCGCCGCGGCCGTCGTCGACGCCTCCACCGAGGTCGAGGGCCGCCCCGAGGGCGACATCGCCATCGAGCTGGACCGCGCCACCACCACCGCCGGCGCCTACCCGGTCGTCCTGATCTCCTACGCGATCGCCTGCTCCAGCTACGAGGACGCGGCCGAGGGCGAGATGGTGAAGGCCTACATGACCTACATCACCAGCGAGGACGGCCAGCAGGCCGCGGCCGAGCAGGCCGGCTCCGCGCCGATCTCCGAGGACCTCCGCTCCAAGATCAAGACCTCCCTGGACATGATCAAGTGATCCACCGACGGCGGTGGGACCGGGTCGACCCGGTCCCACCGC
>NZ_JBJLSF010000081.1:0-22896 GCF_050871885.1 Kineococcus aridisoli
CCCGCCCCCCCCCCCCCCCCCCCCCCCCCCCCCCCCCCCCCCCCCCCCCCCCCCCCCCCCCCCGCCCCCCCCCCCCCCCCCCCACCCCCCCCCCCCCCCCCCCCCCCCCCCCCCCCCCCCCCCCGGGTCGGCCGCGTCACTGCAGGGCGGCGGCGACCTGCCCGTCGACGGCGGACTGCACGGCGGAGGTGCCGCCGAAGACCAGCGCGCGGGTGACCTCGGAGCCCTTGCCGCGGGCGTCCCGCTGCAGGGCGCGCAGGGCCTCGGTGGTCGCGCCGGGCAGCCCGCCGGGCTGGGTGAGCAGCAGCGGGCCGCCGCCGTAGGCCAGCAGCGCGGACCCGGACAGCGCGTCGGCCCAGCCCTCACCGGTGGCGATGCCGACGATGGTCGTGGCGTCGGTGAAGAAGGCGGTGGAGCTGAACTGCTCGGCCACCAGCGCGGAGGTGGCGTAGCGGTCGCTGCCGCTGAGCTGGCCCCAGCCGCTCTGCCCGGCGGAGGCCACCGCGGTGACGGCCGCGCCGCCGATGGCGACCTTGGTGGAGAAGGAGCGCCCGGCCAGGTAGTCGGAGGTGGCCCGGCCGAGGGTGGTGCCGTCCGAGAGCAGGACCACGCCGATGCTGCGCCCGGAGGCCTTGTCGACGACGCCCATGAGCGCGCCGGCCGAGAGCCCGTCGGGGAAGTTGCGGCCGGTGACCACGGCCACGGTCTTGGCCTGGGGCAGCAGCTTGGCGACCTCGACGGCCGTGGCGTAGCGGTCGCTCCCGGAGACGCGCTGGACGCGGCCGACCTTGCCGAGGGCGTCGACCTGGGCGGCGACGGCGGGCGAGAGGGCCGCGTCGCCGCCGAGCAGGTAGACGGTGCCGTCCTGGCGCAGCACGTCCTGGATCGTGGCGGCGACCGCGCCGTCGAGGGCGCCGGAGCCGGTCAGCAGCAGCGGGCCGCCGACGTCGGAGGCCAGCGGGGCCGCGGCGAGGGAGTCGGCGTAGTTGTCCGCGCGCGCCAGCACGACGGCGGCGGCCTGGCCGCCGCTGAAGGACTTGGCGGAGGCGATGGCCGTCCCGATGCGGTCGGAGCCGAAGACGCGGCTGACCGAGGCGGCCTTCAGCTCGACCTCGCGGGGGGCGGGGTTCGCCGTGGCGGGGGCGGCGGCCGTGAGGACCGCCGCGCCGGCGGCGAGAGCGGCCGCGAGGCCGAGGGTGCGGGGACGCAAGCGCATGGTGACCTTCCGGTGGGACGTGCCGTGCCTTCCACCTCGACCCCTCACGGCCGATGCTTGAGCGACAGACTGTCACGACCTGCACGCGACTTTCACTCTCCCGGCCCAGGACCGCCGCCCCGGCGCCCCCGCCCGGGCGCGACTGTTCTCTC
Organism: Kineococcus aridisoli; assembly: GCF_050871885.1. NCBI lineage: Bacteria > Bacillati > Actinomycetota > Actinomycetes > Kineosporiales > Kineosporiaceae > Kineococcus > Kineococcus aridisoli. The sequence goes on from NZ_JBJLSF010000081.1 coordinate 1,369, forward strand.
AGCGCACCCGGGCCGCTACTGTGCGCGGCATGCGGATGACTGTCATCGGGTGTGGGTACCTCGGCGCCGTCCATGCGGCCTGCATGGCCGAGCTGGGGCACGAGGTCATCGGGATCGACGTCGACCCTGAGAAGGTCGCGGCCCTGCAGGCCGCTCGTGCGCCGTTCTTCGAGCCGGGCCTGCCCGAGCTGCTCGAGCGCACCATGGCCACCGGCCGCCTGAGGTTCACCACCGACATGGCCGAGGCGGCCGGCTCGGCGGTGCACTTCGTGTGCGTGGGCACGCCCCAGAAGAAGGGCGAGTTCGCCGCCGACATGAAGTACGTGGACTCGGCCGTCGACGCGCTGCTGGAGCACGTGGGCGCCGGTGAGCTGGTCGTCGGCAAGTCCACCGTCCCGGTCGGCACCGCCGCCCGGCTGGCGGCCAAGGTCGCCGCCCGCGAGCCCGGTGCGGCGCTGGCCTGGAACCCCGAGTTCCTGCGCGAGGGCCACGCGGTGGAGGACACGCTGACCCCCGACCGCCTCGTCTACGGCGTGGAGGGCGGCGCCGAGACCGAGCAGGGCCGGCGGGCCAAGGCGCTGCTGGACGAGGTCTACGCCACCCCGCTCAAGCGCGGCACCCCGCTCATCGTCACCGACTACCAGACCGCCGAGCTGGTCAAGGTCGCGGCGAACTCCTTCCTGGCCACCAAGATCTCCTTCATCAACGCGATGGCGGAGCTGTGCGAGAAGGTCAACGCCGACGTCACGCAGCTGGCGGACGCCATCGGCCACGACGACCGCATCGGGCGCAAGTTCCTCAACGCCGGCCTCGGCTTCGGCGGCGGCTGCCTGCCCAAGGACATCCGCGCCTTCATGGCCCGCGCCGGCGAGCTGGGCGCCGACCAGACGCTGACGTTCCTGCGCGAGGTCGACTCGATCAACATGCGCCGCCGCATCCGCATGGTGGACCTGGCCCGCGAGGTCTGCGACGGCTCGCTCATCGGCAAGCGCGTGGCCGTCCTGGGCGCGGCCTTCAAGCCGCTGTCGGACGACATCCGCGACAGCCCCGCCCTCAACGTGGCCGCGCAGATCCGCCTGCAGGGCGGTGACGTCGTCCTCACCGACCCGGCCGCGCTGGACAACGCGCGCAAGTCGGTGCCGGACATCTCCTTCGCGGAGACCGTCGAGGACACCGTGCGCGGCGCCGACGTCGTGCTGCTGCTGACCGAGTGGAAGCAGTACCGCGACCTGGAGCCGGCCACGATCTCCGGGCTGGTCAAGGAGAAGCGCATCCTCGACGGCCGCAACGCCCTCGACCCGGCCCGCTGGCGCGCCGCCGGCTGGACCTACCGCGCGCTGGGCCGCCCGCGCGCCTGACCGCCCTCCCCCGCGGTGATCTCGCTCCAGGCGCTGGGCGCCTGGCTCCAGGTGCACCGTGCGAGATCACCGCGGGGGACCGCCGCGGGGTGGTCGGCGCGGGCCGGATGTGAGGAGCCCGTCGAGATCCCCCGGGCGTCCGGCGTGTGCTCGCCGAGCTGACCCGCTGCACCCGCCCCCGGCCCTACGGTGGAGCCATGCCCGAGGAGCCGCCCCAGCCCGCCGAGCAGCCCTCGCGCCCGGTGGCCGAGGGATGGCACTCCACGACCTACGGCCGTCCCGCCCGCCGGGCGCCGCGCCGCCCGGACCAGCACGCCGGTGAGCGGCCGGCCGCCCAGGCCCCCGGCCGCGAGCAGCGCCTGGCCGAGCTGCGCCGCCCCGCACCGCGGCACCCGCAGCAGCCGCGGCCCGCCGCGCAACCCGCCCCGCGCCCGGCGTCCCCGCGGCCGCCGGCGGGGTCCGCCCCGCGCCGGCGCCCGCACGTGCGCCGCCGCCGCCTCCTGGCCGCCGCGGCGCTCGTCGTGGTGCTCGTCGTCGTCTACCCGTTCGCGCTGGGCTGGCGCGGCTGGTCCTCGGTGCACCAGGTCGCCGCGACGGCCGGCGGGCAGCGCCCCGCGGCCACCCCGGGGACGACGTTCCTCATCGTCGGCAGCGACTCGCGCGACGGCCTGAGCCAGGAGGAGATCGCCGAGTACTCCGCCGGCGGCGACGACATCTCCGGTCAGCGCACCGACACGATCATGCTGCTGCACGTCCCCGACGGCGGCGGGCCCGCGGTGCTGGTGAGCATCCCCCGCGACTCCTACGTCCCGATCCCCGGCCACGACAGCAACAAGATCAACGCGGCGTTCTCCATCGGCGGCGCGCCGCTGCTGCTGGAGACGGTCGAGCAGGTCTCGGGCCTGCGGGTCGACCACTACGTCGAGACGGGTTTCGGCGGGTTCGCGCAGGTCGTCGACGCCGTCGGCGGGGTCGAGATGTGCCCGGCCCAGGCCGTCGACGACGTGCGCGCCGGGCTCGACATCCCCGCCGGCTGCCAGACGATGGACGGCAGGACGGCCCTCGGCTACGCGCGCTACCGCTACAGCGACGTCCTGGGCGACCTCGGCCGCGCGAACCGGCAGCGCGAGCTGCTCGCGGCGATCGTGGCGAAGGCCTCCAGCCCGGCGGCGCTGCTCAACCCCTTCCGGGCCTTCCCGCTGGCCTCGGCCGGGGGTGGCGCGGTGACCCTGGACGAGGGGGCCTCCGTCCTCGACCTCGTGACGTTCCTGCGCGGCATGCGCGCCGCGACGAGCACCGACGGGATCTCGATGACCGTCCCGGTCGCGGACACGGCGCTGCGCACCCGCCACGGCGTGGCGGTGAAGTGGAACACCGAGCAGGCGCTGGAGATGTTCGACGACCTCAAGCGCGACGACACCGAGGCGCTGCGCACGCTCACCGCCTCCTGAGCCGCCCCCGGGGGTCCCGGACGCACTGCGGCCCCGCCGACCGGCAGGTCGACGGGGCCGCAGCGGTGGTGCGGGGTGGTGCGGGGTGGTGCGGGTGGCCTCAGAACAGGGAGACGGCCGCCTGGGCGTTCACCACGCCCGCGCCGTAGAACCCGTTGTCGTCGGTGGGACCCGCGCAGGTGGCGGTGCTGACGAGCTCACCGGCGGTCGCGGAGACCCGGCGGTAGGTGTACTCGGCGGGGACGGGGCACGCGGTGTCCGTGGCCGAGCCCAGCAGGGCCGCCTCGGTGATGTCCGGGTCGAGGGTCAGGGTGCCCGGGTGGGCGGGGTCGGGCCGGCCGTACTCGCTGACGATGAGGGCGGCGACACCGGCGGCGTGCGGGGACGCCATCGAGGTGCCCTGCGCGTACTGGTAGTACGCGTCCTCCCCGTCCGCGGTGGTCTCGCGGACGACGAACGGGCTGGTGGGCTCGCCGTCCTCGTCGATGGCGCCCTCGGCGATCGCGACGTTCTCGGGGTAGGCGCCGAGGACCTGGCCGAGCGGGCTGACCCGGTTGTTCGGGGTGTCGTAGGCGTCGCCGCCGGGGGCGGCGACGTCGGACTGCTCGGTGCCGTAGTTGGAGTAGTACGCCTTGCGGCCGGACGGGCCGGTGGAGTTCACGGTGACGACGCCGTTGCTCTCGGCGGGCACGTCGAGGCAGGTGGCGTTGTCGATGGTGCGCTCGCGGGCGTCGGCGGGGTTGCCCTCGGCGTCCAGCGGGTAGTCCGGGCTGGAGGTGTCGACACCGGGGTTCCCGAGGTCGGTGGCGTCGTTGCCGGACGCGGAGACCGGCAGGACGCCCTTGCTGCGCGCGTAGTCGATGGCGCGCTGGACCGAGGCGACGATGACGCGCTGCTGCTGCTGCTCCTCCGGGGAGTCGGCCGGGTTGGCCTGGCAGTTGTACAGCCACGGGTCGACGTAGAAGCTCATGTTGATGACGTCGATGCCGGCGTCGGCGGCGTAGGTGATGGCGTCCAGCGTGGGCTGCAGGAAGAAGAACCCGGAGTCCTGGCCGGCGCGGATGTTGACGAGGTTCACGTTCGGCGCGACACCGGCGATGCCGATGCCGTTGATCGGGGAACCGATGGAGCTGGCGACGTGGGTGCCGTGCCCGCCCTCGTCGACGTCGGCCGGGTCGACGCAGCCCTCGACCTCGCAGGGACCGTCGATGTCGGGCATGTCGGTGACGAAGTTGCGGCTGAGCTCGGCGTCGAAGTTCGGCGCGATGTCCGGGTGGGAGCCGTCGACACCGGTGTCGATGACGCCGACGCTGACCTTCTTGCTGCCCGGCTGGGTGGCGTAGCTGCCCTCGGCGGTGGCGCCGATGGCCCGCATGTCCCACTGCAGGGACGCGAGCGGTTCCTCGGTGGGCTTGCGCGCCGCGAGCGCCTTGAGCGAGACGTCGCCGGTGACCTCGGCGCGCTCGGCCGCGGTGAGGCGCTCGATGGCGTCGTCGTCGTTGACAGCGTCCCGGGGGGCGGTGCCGATGCTGCGGTTGGCCGCGGCGCCGACGAGACCGGCGGCGGCGCCGGTCTTCTCGGTGAAGTCCGCCGAACCGCTGGTGACGACGGCGTAGCCGACCTCGGCGTTGCTGGACAGGACGGTGCCGCCGGCGGCGGCGATCTGGGCGCGGGCCATCGCGTCGGTCGTGCCCTCGTCGTAGAGGACGACGTAGCTGGTCTCGCCGGTCGTGGCCGTGGTGCTGTCGGTGGTGCTCGCGTCGGTGGTGTCCGCGGACGAGGCGGTCTGCGTCACCGCGAAGGTGGTCGCGAGGAGCGTGACGCTCAGCGCGGAGGAAAGGACGATCTTGCGCACGTGGTCTCCTGCCTGGTCGGGTGGAACCCGGCCGAGTGTGGTGTCCGCAGTGCCCACGGACAAGGGGCCACGCTGAACTTCTTGCGACCACGCGGACACGGAGCGCAGCACAGGTGCCACCGGTCGGGTGTCCCGCCGGCACCCCGGCCGCCTCCGGGGCGGCACCCTCAGCGGCGCACCAGGTCCACCAGCAGCCCGAACAGCCGCTCGCCGTCCAGCCGCAGCCCGTCGTGCTGGTACTCGTTCGTCACGAACGTCCGCAGCCCCCGCACGGCCCGCGCGGTGGCGCGGCTGGAGGCGTACGGCACGAACATGTCGTCGACGTAGACGGCGGCCGCGACGGGGACGGTGTTCTCGGCGAGGACCTCGGGGTCGTAGAGGGCGGGCAGCCCCTCGCGCGCGGCCAGCAGCTCGGCGGCCCCGCGCAGCGGCACGAGCGCGGGGTCCTCCTCGAACTGCCAGGGGTAGACGTGCTCGCCGGTGAAGGCGAACCGCGGGGCGTCGAGGGCGAACCCGGCGAACTCGTCGCGGACGCGGTGCGCGGCCCAGCGCGTGGCGGCGCCCTGCGCGTAGATGCTCTCGTGGACGAGCGCGTACAGCGGGTCGGCGGCGAAGGACAGCCGGCGGCCCGCCTCGAGCAGGAAGCGCTCGCGCAGCCGGCGCGTGCCGCGCACGGTGGTGAACGGGTCCTCCAGCACGAAGTGCAGCGCGTCGAAGCCCGACGCCTGGCCCAGCGCGGCCCCCAGCGTGCGGAAGCGGCGCGAGGACAGCCGCTCCCCCGTGGGCAGCAGCTCCTCCTCGCCGTCGAGGTGGTCGGCGACCGCCTGCGCTGTCGCGGCGTCGCGCGGGTAGCGGGCGGAGAACTCCTCGTTGCGCAGCGCCGTCTGCGCGTAGGTGGCGCGGTAGACGTCCTCGGCGCTCGTGGTCAGCCCCGGCAGCCCGGCGGTGATGAAGACCTCCCGCAGCCCCTGCGGGGCCTGGGAGAGGTAGGTGGTCAGGCAGAACCCGCCGTAGCTCTGGCCCAGCGCCGACCACGGCTCGTCGCCGAGCTCGCGCCGCAGGGCCTCGGCGTCGGCGACGATCGCGTCGGCGCGGAAGTGCGTCAGCAGCTCCGCCTGCGCGGCGGCGTCGCCGACCCCGGGCAGGCTCTGGCGGTCCAGCGGGGTGGAGCGGCCGGTGCCGCGCTGGTCGAGCAGGACGACGCGGTACTCCGACAGCGCCCGCTGCAGCCAGCCGCCGACGACGTCCGGGCGCGGCGCGGGGTGGCCCGGACCGCCCTGGAAGAACACCAGCCGGGGCGCGCCCTCGCGGCCGGTGCGCACGTACTCGCGGGCGAACACCTCGATCGTGCCGGGCACCGCCCCGGTGCGGTCGAGCGGGACGGTGACGACGTGCTCGTGCACGTCGTGCCCGTCGACGTGGTGGGACTCGGTGGTCAGCGGCACCCCGCGACGCTACCCCGCGGGGGCGCCGGTCTCAGCCGCCGAAGCCGACGCCGCTGCGCCGGGTGCGGGCGCGCAGCGTCGAGCCCTTGTCGAAGGCGACCTGGCGCAGGGAGTCCTGGAACTCCACCATCCGCGCGCGCAGCTCCGGGTCGGTGGCGGCGAGGATCCGCACGGCGAGCAGGCCCGCGTTGCGCGCCCCGCCGATGGACACCGTCGCGACGGGGACGCCGGCGGGCATCTGCACGATCGACAGCAGCGAGTCCATCCCGTCCAGGTGGCGCAGCGGCACGGGCACGCCGACGACCGGCAGCGGGGTGACGCTGGCGAGCATCCCCGGCAGGTGCGCGGCGCCGCCGGCGCCGGCGATCACCACCTGCAGCCCGCGCTCGGCCGCCGAGGCTCCCCAGGCGACCATGTCGTGCGGCATCCGGTGGGCCGAGACGACGTCGACCTCGTGGGGCACCTCGAACTCGTCGAGGGCCTTGGCGGCCTCCTCCATGACCGGCCAGTCGGAGTCGGACCCCATGACCAGGCCCACCCGGGCCGCACCTCGTGCGCTCACTCGTCGATCTCCCCCGCGATGAAGGCCGCCGCGTGCCGGGCACGCGCGCGGACGGTGTCCAGGTCCTCGCCGTAGGCGGTGACGTGCCCGAGCTTGCGGCCGGGCCGCTGCTCCTTGCCGTACAGGTGCACCTTGACGGCCGGGTCGTGCGCCATCACGTGCAGGTACGAGCGGTACAGGTCCTCGTGGCGGGCCTCGATCCGCCGCGGGCCCAGCACGTTGACCATGACCGTCCACGGCGCGCGCGGCTGCGTCGAGCCCAGCGGCAGGTCGAGGACGGCGCGCAGGTGGTTCTCGAACTGGCTGGTCACCGCGCCGTCGATGCTCCAGTGCCCGGAGTTGTGCGGGCGCATCGCCAGCTCGTTGACGAGGACCTCGGGCCGCCCGTCGCGCTCGACCTCGAACACCTCCACCGCCAGCACGCCGGTGACGCCCAGGCCGCCGGCGATGCGCAGCGCCACCTCGGTCAGCCGGGCCCCCAGGTCGGGGTCGAGGCCGGGCGCGGGGGCGGTCACCTCGTGGCAGACGCCGTCGCGCTGCACGGTCTCCACGACCGGCCACGCCGCGGCCTGCCCCGACGGGCTGCGCACCACGAGCGCGGCCAGCTCGCGGGTGAAGGCCACGTGCTCCTCGGCCAGCAGCCCGCCGCGGCCGGCCCAGTCGGCCAGCCACGCGTCGGCCGTGGCCCACCCGGCGTCGGCGGGGCCGTCGAGGACGAGCACGCCCTTGCCGTCGTAGCCGCCGCGCGGGGTCTTCAGCACGACCGGCCAGCCGGCCTGCGCGGCGAACGCCTCGACGGCGGCGCGGTCGGCCACCCGCGCCCAGCGCGGGCACGGCACGCCGAGGGCGGTGAGCCGCTCGCGCATGACGACCTTGTCCTGGGCGTGCACGAGGGCGTCCGCCCCCGGCTGCACGCTGGTCACCCCGGCCATCGCGCGCAGCCCCTCGCCGGGCACGTGCTCGTGGTCGAAGGTGACGGCGTCGCACTCGGCGGCGAAGGCGACCAGGGCCTCCAGGTCGTCGGCCGCGCCGACCGGCGCGGGGGTGATCACCTGGGCCGCGCTGGTGCCGGGCCCCTCGGCGAGCACCCGCAGCCGCAGGCCCAGCGCGGTCGCGGCCGGCTGCATCATGCGGGCCAGCTGGCCGCCGCCGACGACGCCGACGACGGGGAAGCCGCCGGGACGGGCGTAGGGGGCCGGGTCCGGCCGGTCGTCGGTCCGGGGGCGTGGCGCGGGCGCGGTCGTCACGTCTGCCGAGGGTAGGCCACCGCGGCGGGTCGGGATGCCCGCGGTCGGGATGTGCGCCACCCTTGCCGGAGCCCCCGCGGACCGGCGGGGGGCAACCCATGGAGGGGGACGTTCGTGTTCACCGTGATCGCCTGCGTGGCGCTCGTCGTCATCGGCATCGTCGGAGCCATGAAGATGGAGGACCACCTCGACCCGTCGAAGACACGCTCCCGCTCCGAACGGTGACGTGGAGCCCGTTCCCAGCCTGACCCGTCAGACTGCGTGCTCCGCGCCCGATGGACACCCCGGGGCCCGGGGGCGACGCGCTGACGGAGAGGACGCTGTGACCGGCGAGGGAACGACCGACCAGCACACCGGCGACCAGCGGGGGCTGGTGCGCCGGCTGCGCGACACCTACGAGGTGCTGGTCCGCGAGGCGGCCAAGTTCGGGATCGTCGGCGGGGTCGCCTTCGTCACCGACTTCGGGATCTTCAACCTGCTGCGCTACGCGGGTCCCGAGGGCGTCGGCGTGCTGCACCACAAGCCGCTGACGGCGAACGTGATCTCCGTCGTGGTGAGCATCGTCGTGGCGTGGCTGGGCAACCGCTACTGGACCTTCCGCCACCGCCGGCGCGCCTCCGCACCGCGCGAGCTGGTGCTCTTCTTCCTCATGAACGGCGCCGGGCTGCTCATCTCCCTGGCGTGCCTGGCCTTCACGTACTACGTGCTGGACCTGCGCGGGCCGCTGGCCTCGAACATCTCCGCCAAGGTCGTCGGGGTCGCGCTCGGCACGCTCTTCCGCTGGTGGGCCTACCGCCGGTTCGTCTTCGTCGAGGAGCTGCGCGAGGAGGGCTGGGAGGCGCACCCCTCCCGGCGCACCGCGCCCCCGGCGCAGGACCCCCCGGCGCAGGACCCCCCGGCGCAGGACCCCCCGGCGCAGGGCGCCTCAGCGCCGGCGCAGGTGGACGACGTCCGCCGCCGCGAGGCGTCGCCGGGCGCCGCCTGAGTCCTCCACCACCAGCCGGCCGTCGTCCTCGACGTCGACGGCCCGCCCCTCCAGCGCGCTCCCGTCGGGCAGGTGGGCGCGCACCTGCGCGCCGATCGTCGCGCTGACCGCGCGGTAGGCCGGCAGCACCGGCTCCCCGGCCGCCCAGGCGTCCACGCGGGTGCGCAGCGCCCGCAGGTAGCGGCGCAGCACGGTGTCGCGGTCGGTGCTGCGCGCCCCGGCCAGCGCCAGCGAGGTGGCCGTGTCCACCGGCAGCTCGTCGGCGCGCAGCGAGACGTTGATCCCGGTCCCGAGGACGACGCGGTCGCCGCGGACCTCGGCCAGGACGCCGGCGACCTTCCCCGGCCGGTCGGGCCCCTCGAGCAGGACGTCGTTGGGCCACTTCAGCCGCGCCTGCACGCCCAGCGCCGTGAGCGCGTCCACGACGGCGGTGCCGGCGACCAGCGGCAGCAGCGGCCAGTCGGCCACGGGCCGGGAGGGGCGCAGCAGCACCGAGACGGCCAGGCCGGAGCGCGGCGGCGCGCTCCAGGTGCGCCCGAGCCGGCCGCGGCCGGCGTCCTGGTGGTCGGCGACGAGGACGCTGCCGTCGGGGGCGTCCTCGCGGGCGAGCAGGTCGGCGTTCGTGGAGCCGGTGCCGGCCACGACGTCCAGGGCGCTCCAGCCGCCGGGGCCGAGCAGGGCCCGGCGCAGCGGCAGGACCCGCAGCGGCGGGCGGTCCAGGTCGCTCCAGGGGCTGTCCACCCCGGCACGCTACGCGCGGCGGGTGAACCACCCGGCCCCCGGCGGCGTTGCACCGGTGACGCCGCGCCGCGCGACGACGCACCGACGACGCACCGACGACGCACCGGAGGCCCTCCGTGGACCGGACCCGACGCACCCCGCACCCCCCGGCCGGGACGGCGCTCAGCCGCCGCCGCGCCATCGCCGCCGCCGGCGCCCTGGGCGGCGCGTCCGCGCTCGCCGCGTGCGGCGCGGACGAGGGCGGCGGCAGCGCGAGCGCCACCACCGGCACCACCCCGCCCGCCACCGGCGAGGCCGCACCCGCCACCACCACCGGCGCCGCCACGGGCGCCGGGACGCCCGCGCTGACCGCCCTGTCGGCCGTGCCGGTCGGCTCGGCCGTCGTGGTCGAGGCCTCCGAGGGGGTGCCGGTCGTCGTGGCCCGGTCCGCCGAGGCGGAGGTGGTCGGCTTCTCGGCGCGCTGCACGCACCAGGGCTGCGCCGTGGTCGTCGCCGGCGCGGAGCTGGACTGCCCGTGCCACGGCTCGCGCTTCGACGTCCTCACCGGTGCCGTGCTGGCCGGCCCGGCCACGGACCCGCTGACCCCGTTCGCGGTGCGCCTGGAGGGGGACGCGGTGGTCGCGCAGGCCTGAACACGGGCCCGGGCGCAGGCCTGGGCACCCGCCCGGCGGGTGATTTCCCGAACGGCACCGCGATGTGGTGAGGTGTGCCTACCCTGACCGACCTCGCCCCGTGGAGATGCCGTGCGCCCGTCCCGCCGTTCCCTGCTGCTCGCCGCCCCCCTGACGGCCCTGGGCCTGACCGCCTGCGGCGGCGACGACGACACCGCGGACACCGCGGGCGCCGAGGGCCCGGCCACCGCTCCCGCGGCCGCCGGGCGGTTCCCCGTGACGGTCGAGCACGCCCTGGGCTCGACGACCGTCGAGGCCGAGCCGCAGCGCATCGTGTGCCTGGGCTGGGGCTCGCAGGACGTGCTGTGGGCGCTGGACCTGCAGCCGGTCGCCGTGCCCGAGGTCGCCTACGGCGCCCTCGAGGACGGCACGCTGCCGTGGTGGGAGGGGCACTTCGACGCCGCCACGACGCAGTTCCTGCCCAACCCGGACTCCGGCGAGGTGCCCTTCGAGCAGATCGCCGCGCTGGCGCCGGACCTGGTCCTCGCCGTCTACTCCGGCATCACCGAGACCGACTACGCCTCGCTGGCGAAGATCGCCCCCACCGTCGCCTACCCCGACCAGCCGTGGCTGACGACGTGGCAGGACCAGGCCACGATGATCGGCAGGGCCGTCGGCCGCTCCGCGCAGGCCGAGCGGCTGGTCTCCGACACCGAGGCCGACCTCGCCGAGCGCGCCGCCGCGAACCCGGACCTGCAGGGCAAGACGTTCAGCTACCTCTACGCCACCGACGCGAACCTGTCCGTCTACCTGCCCGGCGACCCGCGCGTGGACATGCTCCACGCGCTCGGCCTCGTCGACGCCCCGGGCGTCACCGCCCTCGCGCGGTCGACGCCGACCTTCTACGCCGAGGTCGCCAAGGAGCGCGTGCGCGACCTCGACAGCGACCTGGTCGTCGGCTACGGCGGGCAGACCCGCGAGCAGTTCGTCGCCGACCCGGTCTACTCGACGATGCCGGCCGTGGCTGCCGGCGCCATCGCCTGGCTGGACGACGAGAGCCTCGTCTCGGCCACGTCGGCGACGGTGCTCAACATCCCCTGGCAGCTGGACCGCCTCGTCCCGCTGCTCACCGCCGCGGCGCAGGCCTGAGGTCGGCCGCCCCCGCGGCGAGGCGGTGTCGCGGGGGCGCCCGGCGCTCCCTAGTGTCGGCGCGGTGGAGAGCACAGCGCGCACGCCCACGGCCGTCGACGCGGTCGCCGAGGAGCACTTCGCCACGACGCTGCGGCTGCAGCCGACCCTCGCGCTCTCGCTGGGGGTGCCCGACGCGGCACCGGGGCTGGGCGACCGCTCCCCCGCCGGGCTGGAGGCGCTCGCCGCCGCGAACCGCGCCACCCTGGCCGCGCTGGGCGCCACCCCCGTCGCCGACGACGTCGACCGGGTGACGGTGGCGGCGATGACCGACCGCCTCGACCTGGAGGTCGCGCTCCACGAGGCCGGCGAGACCCTGGCCGACCTCAACGTCATCGCCTCCCCCCTGCAGGACCTGCGCATGGTCTTCGACCTGCTGCCCACCGAGGGCCCCGACGACTGGGCCGTCGCCGCCGAGCGCCTGGCCGCCGTCCCCGCGGCCGTCGACGGCTACGTGCAGAGCCTGCGCGCGGCGGCCGCCGCGGGCCGGGTCGCGGCGCTGCGCCAGGTGCTGGCGTGCGCGGCGGAGGCCGAGTCCCACGCCGCCCCCGACGGCTTCTTCGCCACCTTCGCCGCCGGCCGCGGCGAGGGCGCCGAGCGCGCCGCGGCGCAGGCCGCCCGCGCCTACGCGCGGCTCGCGGAGTTCCTGCGCACCGAGCTGGCCGCGCGGGCGCCCGCCGCCGACGCCGTCGGCCCGGAGCGCTACGAGCTGCTCTCGCGCTGGTTCGTCGGCGCCCGCGTCGACCTCGCGGAGACCTACGCCTGGGGGCTGGATGAGGTCGCGCGGCTGCGCGCCGAGATGGCCGCCGTGGCGCGCGGCATCACCGGCACCGCGGACGTGGAGGCGGCCGCGGCCGCCCTCGACGCCGACCCCGGTGCCGTCATCACGGGGGCGGAGGACTTCCGCGCCTGGATGCAGGACCGCTCCGACGAGACGCTCGAGGCGCTGGACGGCACGCACTTCGACGTGCCCGCGCAGGTGCGCCGGCTGGAGTGCCGCATCGCACCGACGACCGGCGGCGGGATCTACTACACCGGCCCCAGCGAGGACTTCAGCCGCCCGGGCCGGATGTGGTGGGCGGTCCCGCCGGGGCAGACCACGTTCTCCACGTGGCGGGAGGCCACCACCGTCCACCACGAGGGGGTGCCGGGGCACCACCTGCAGATCGGGCAGACCGCCGTGCGCAGCGAGGTGCTCAACCGCTGGCGGCGGCAGGGCTGCTGGATCTCCGGGCACGGCGAGGGCTGGGCCCTGTACGCCGAGCGGCTCATGCAGGACCTGGGCTTCCTGCGCGGCCCCGGCGAGGTCCTCGGCATGCTCGACGCGCAGCTGCTGCGCGCCGGCCGCGTCGTGCTGGACGTCGGCGTGCACTGCGGCTTCCCGGCGCCCGAGGAGGTCGGCGGCGGCGCCTGGAGCTACGACAAGGCGTGGGCGTACCTGCGGTCGGTCTCCGGCAACCACCCCGACGTCCTGCGCTTCGAGCTGGACCGCTACCTCGGCTGGGCCGGGCAGGCCCCCAGCTACAAGGTCGGCGAGCGGCTGTGGACGGCGCTGCGCGAGGACGTCGCCGCCGCCGAGGGCGGCGCCTTCGACCTGAGGTCCTTCCACCGCAGGGCCCTCGACGTCGGCTCCGTCGGCCTGGACGTGCTGCGCTCGGCCCTGCTGGGAGCCTCCTGACCGCGTGGAACGATGGCGGGGTGACGTCGCTGCTGCTCGCCTCCGCCTCCCCCGCCCGCCTGGCCACCCTGCGCGCCGCCGGGCTGGACCCGGCGGTCCTCGTCTCCGGTGTCGACGAGCCCGCCGTCGTCACCCGCTACGGCGTCACCGAGGCCGAGGACGTCTGCCTGCTGCTGGCCAAGGCCAAGGCCGAGGACGTCGCCGGCCGCGACGAGGTCCCCGAGGACGCCCTCGTGCTCGGCTGCGACAGCGTGCTGGCCTTCGAGGGCGCCGACGGCGTCGTGCAGGTGCTCGGCAAGCCCGCCGACGCCGACGACGCCCGGGCCCGCTGGCGCGCCATGCGCGGGCGCAGCGGCGTGCTGCACACCGGGCACTGGCTGGTGGACGCCCGCGAGGACGGCTCCGGCGCGACGCTGGGCGGCGTGGCCAGCGTCACCGTCCACTTCGCGGACGTCACCGACGCCGAGGTCGAGGCCTACGTCGCCACCGGCGAGCCGCTCGCGGTGGCCGGCGCGTTCACCATCGACGGCCTCGGCGGGGCCTTCGTGCGCGGCGTCGAGGGCGACCCGCACGCCGTCGTGGGGGTCTCGCTGCCCCTGCTGCGCGACCTCGTGCGCGAAGCGGGGGTCCTCTGGACCGACTTGTGGGCCGCGCGCGGGTAGTCTCACCCCTCGTCCCACCCCCCGACGTGCCGGGGACCTGATCCCCACCTCGATGTTCGGAGACGCCGCATGACCTCCCCCGACCCGAAGCCGACCGCCGGTGCGACGGGCGACGCGGGAGGAGGGCGCGCCACGGGACCGGTGACCAAGGTCCTCGTGGCCAACCGCGGCGAGATCGCCGTCCGCGTCGTGCGCGCCGCCCGCGACAGCGGCATCGCCTCCGTCGCCGTCTACTCCGAGGGCGACCGCGACGCGCTGCACGTGCGGATGGCCGACGAGGCGTACGCGCTCGGCGGCACCAGCGCCAAGGAGTCCTACCTCGACGCCGCCAAGATCGTCGACGTGGCGCTGCGCGCGGGCGCGGACGCCGTCCACCCCGGCTACGGGTTCCTGTCGGAGAACGCCGCGTTCGCGCAGGCCGTCCTCGATGCGGGCCTGACGTGGATCGGCCCGCCGCCGGCGGCCATCGAGGCGCTCGGCGACAAGGTCTCCGCCCGCCACCTGGCCGCCCGCGCGGGCGCCCCGCTCGTGGCCGGCACCCCCGACCCGGTCGCCGGGCCCGAGGAGGTGCTGGCGTTCGTCGACACCCACGGCCTGCCGATCGCCATCAAGGCCGCCTACGGCGGCGGCGGGCGGGGGCTGAAGGTGGCCCGCGAGCGCGAGGACGTCCCCGAGCTGTTCGCCTCCGCCGTCCGCGAGGCCGAGGCCGCCTTCGGCCGCGGGGAGTGCTTCGTGGAGCGCTACCTGGACCGGCCCCGCCACGTCGAGACGCAGGTGCTGGCCGACGCCCACGGCGGCGCGGTCGTCGTCTCCACCCGCGACTGCACGCTGCAGCGGCGCCACCAGAAGCTCGTCGAGGAGGCGCCCGCGCCGTTCCTGACCCCCGAGCAGGACGCCGAGCTGCGCCGGGCGTCGCTGGCGATCGTGCGCGAGGCGGGCTACGTCGGCGCCGGCACGGTGGAGTTCCTCGTCGCCGCCGACGGCACGCTGGCCTTCCTGGAGGTCAACACCCGCCTGCAGGTCGAGCACCCGGTCACCGAGGAGGTCAGCGGCCTCGACCTCGTCGTCGAGCAGTTCCGCATCGCCCGCGGCGAGCACCTCGGCTACACCGAGGTCGCCGGCCGGGGCCACTCGATCGAGTTCCGCATCAACGGCGAGGACCCGGCCGCCGGGTTCCTGCCCCGCCCGGGCAAGCTCACCCGCTTCTCGCTGCCGACGGGGCCGGGGGTGCGGGTGGACACCGGCATCGACCCGCGCGCCGCGGCCGTCGACGGCGGGGTGGAGATCTCCCAGGACTTCGACTCGCTGCTGGCCAAGCTCGTCGTCACCGGCGCCACCCGCGAGCAGGCGCTGGCCCGCGCGGCCCGCGCGCTGGCGGAGTTCTCCGTGGAGGGCGTGCCGACGGTGCTGCCGTTCCACCGCGCGATCGTGACCGACCCGGCGTTCGCGGCCACCACGCCCGAGGGGTTCCGCGTCCACACCCGCTGGATCGAGACCGAGTTCGACGCCTCCACCCTGCCGGGTCCCGGCGCCCTGGAGGCCGGCGGAGAGCCTGCGGCGCACCGCGAGACGGTCGTCGTCGAGGTCGCCGGCAAGCGGCTGGAGGTCTCCTTCCCCGTCGAGCAGCTCAACGCCCAGCTCTCCCGCGCCGGTCACGAGATCTCCCGCGCCGGGGTGGCCACCGGTGCGGCGGTCGCCCGCGCCTACCGCTCGGCCACCCACCGCGGCAAGGGCCGGGGCAAGGGCAAGGCCGGCGGGTCCGCCGCGAACCCCGCGGCGCTGGTGACCCCGATGCAGGGCACGATCGTGAAGGTCCTCGTCGCCGACGGCGACACCGTGGCCGAGGGCGACCTCGTCGCGGTGCTGGAGGCCATGAAGATGGAGCAGCCGCTGCTGGCGCACCGCGCGGGGCGGATCAGCGGCCTGAGCGCCCAGCAGGGCGACACGACCACCACCGGCAGCGTCCTCTGCGAGATCGTCGACGCCTGAGCGGCACCCCGGCGCTCAGCGCCCCTCGACGCTCGCGTCCCCCACGGACGTGGTGATCCGCACCAGCCGGGGGGAGGCGGGGTCGGAGGCGACCTCGACCTGCTCGTCGCCCAGGCCGCTGTCCACCTCGACGCGGTAGGGGGTGGCGGCGGGCAACCGCACGCTCGCGTCCCCCGTCCCGGTGCGGACGTCGACCCGCTGCGGCGCGCTCTCGAGGTCCACCTCGACGTCGCCGGCGCCGGTGCTGGCCGCGAGGTCCTGCACCGCGCCCTCGACGTCGACGTCACCGGCGCCGGTGTCGACCACGAGCAGCTGCGCCTCGGCGCCGGACCAGTCGAGGTCGCCGACCCCGAGCTCGGTGCGCACCGCGGCGAAGGTCCCGCGGTAGCTCTGGTCGCCGGCGCCGGTGCGCACGTCCAGCTCCAGCGCCGGGTCCTCGGGCACGGTGACGACGTAGGAGACCTGGCACGGCGACAGCCAGCCGCCACCGCCGCAGGAGGAGGACAGCCGCAGGGCGCCGTCCACCAGCTCGGCGCTCGTGCTCGCGCGCGACCAGCCGTCGCGCACGGTGGTGGTCACCGTCAGCTCGCCCGTCGCGGGCCCGGTGCGCACGTCGACGTCCCCGTCGTCGCCGACGACGGTCAGCGTGCCGGCCACCTGCGCGAAGGCGTCGGTCCTCGTCGTGCTCGTCGCGGCCATCTCGCCCAGCGCGTCGGTGGCGGCGGCCGCGACGAGCACGGCGGCCGCGACGGCGAAGGCCGCCCGCCCGCGCGGGCGGCGGGCCGGCGCGGGCGCGGAGCCCACGGCGGGCGGGGCGGTGGGCGCGCTCACGGCCTGCCCCCCGCTCGCGCGGCCACCTCGAGGTGGCGCAGCACCGCCAGCACGCGGCGGTGGTCCCCGGTGTCCGGCGGCAGGCCGAGCTTGGCGAAGATGTTCGACACGTGCTTCTCCACCGCCTTGTCGGTGACGACGAGCCGGGCGGCGATCGCCGCGTTGGAGCGGCCCTCCGCCATCAGCTGCAGCACCTCCAGCTCCCGCGGGGTCAGCCGCTCCAGCGGGTCGTCGCGGGAGGCGCGGGACAGCAGCTGCGAGACCACCTCGGGGTCGACGGCCGTGCCGCCGGCCGCCACGCGCCGCAACGTCGAGACGAACTCGTCGACGTCGCCGACGCGGTCCTTCAGCAGGTAGCCCACCCCGCGGGTGCTGCCGCCGAGCAGCTCGGCGGCGTAGCGCTCCTCCACGTACTGCGAGAGCACGACCACCGCGGTGCCCGGGTGCCGGCTGCGCACGGCGATCGCCGCGCGCAGCCCCTCGTCGGTGAAGGTCGGCGGCATCCGCACGTCGGTGAGCACGAGGTCGGGCACGTGCTCGTCGGCCGCCCGCAGCAGGGCGTCCGCGTCCTCCACGGCGGCGACCACGTCGACCTCCTCCAGGCGCAGCAGCTGCACGAGCCCCTCGCGCAGCAGCACGGAGTCCTCGGCCAGGACGACGCGCATCAGCGGCCACCGCCCGCGTTCCACGGGACGCCGGCCTCCAGCACCGTCGGGCCGCCCCGGGGGCTGACCAGGTGCAGCCAGCCGTCGACCGCGGCGAGGCGGTCGCCGAGCCCGCGCAGGCCGCTGCCGCCGGAGGCCACCGTGCCCTCGGCCGGGGCGGCGCCGCCGACGCCGTCGTCGCTGACCCGCAGCCGCAGCAGGTCGCCGCCCCCGTCCGCCGCCGCGGCGCCCTCGCGCCACAGCTGCACCACCACGCGCGAGGCGCGGGCGTGCTTGGCGGTGTTCGTCAGGGCCTCGGAGACGCAGAAGTAGGCGATGGCCTCGGCCGTGGAGCTGGGCCGCTCGCTCGGCGGGAAGTGCACCTCGACGTCGACCACCGCGACCGGTGAGGCCGCGGCCAGCGCGGACAGGGCCGCGTCGAGCCCGCGGTCGGTGAGCACCGGGGGGTGGATGCCGCGCGCGACGTGGCGCATGTCGGAGATGGCGGCGCTGGCCGAGGTCCGGGCGGCCTCCAGGTGCTCGGAGGCGGCGTCGGGACCGCCGCGCTCCAGCGCCCGCTTGGCCATGCCCAGCTGCATGGCCAGCGAGACCAGCCGCTGCTGCGGTCCGTCGTGCAGGTCGCGCTCGATGCGGCGGCGCTCGGCCTCGACGGAGTCCACCGTGCGCTCGCGGGTGGAGGTGAGCACGTCCACCCGCCGGCGCAGCTCCGCCTCGCGCTCACCGCGGCCCGGGCCCAGGAGCGCCAGCGCCGTGAGGACCTCGACGGCGACCAGGGCGCGGGCCAGCACCGGCGCCACCACCAGCAGCAGCGCGCCCGCGAGGACGACGGCGAGCGCCGGGGCGCGCAGGGTGCCGGGGATGCCGTACGGCCAGCCGTACTCGCCGCCGTGGCCCAGCCCGGCGCTGGCGGAGGGGGCGAGCAGGGCCGCGATCCCGGTGGCCGACAGGGCGAGCACGAGGGTCCCGCCGGTCAGGCCCAGCGTGAGCAGGACGGCCAGGTGCCCGGCGGTGCGCCAGGAGCGCGCGTCCAGGACGAGGCGCCGCCAGGCCGGGCCGGGGGCCGCGCCGCGCACCGGGGCGGGCACGTGCACGTCGAGGACGGCGGCCAGCCGGTAGCGCTCCAGGCGCGAGCAGAGCGCGAGCAGCCGCCGCGCCGGCCAGAGGAGGAGGACGCCGACGCCGAGCACGGGCACGAGGGCCGTGCCCACGAGCAGCAGCACGAGCGCGGTCAGGTGCAGGCCGAAGACGACGAGGTGGAGCGTCAGGTGCACGACGGCCCACCAGCCCTCGGCCCAGCGCCGCAGCGGGGCGGCGGCCGCGGGCCGGTCCAGCGGAAGGGTGCTCACGTGCCGACCCTAGGGCGACCACCCCGCCCCGCGGGACGGTGCCCGCCCCCCGGTCCGTGGTGGGGCTGGCCCCACCACGGACCGGGGCGGGACGCCGCGGCGGCTGCCGCTCAGTCGCCCGTGACGTGCAGCTGCCGCGCGGCCTCGGCCAGGGAGCCGGTGAGCGAGGGGTAGACGGTGAAGGCGTGCGCGACGTCGTCGACGTTGAGCCGCTTCTCGACGGCCAGGGTCACCGGGAAGATGAGCTCGCTGGCCCGCGGCGCGACGACGACACCGCCGATGACGGTGCCGGACCCGGTGCGGCAGAACAGCTTCACGAACCCGTCGTGGATGCCCAGCATCTTCGCGCGCGCGTTCGTGGACAGCGGCAGCTTGACGATCTCGCCCTGCGCCTCGCCGGAGTCGATCTGGCCCTGCGTCCAGCCGACCGTGGCGATCTCGGGGGAGGTGAAGACGGTCGAGGCGACCGAGCGCAGCCGCAGCGGGGCCACGGTGTCGCCGAGGGCGTGCCACATGGCGATGCGTCCCTGCATGGCCGCCACCGATGCCAGCGGGAAGACGCCCGTGCAGTCGCCGGCCGCGTACACCCCGCGCGCGGAGGTGCGCGAGACCTTGTCGACGTCGATG
This sequence comes from Kineococcus aridisoli, assembly GCF_050871885.1. Classification (NCBI taxonomy): domain Bacteria; kingdom Bacillati; phylum Actinomycetota; class Actinomycetes; order Kineosporiales; family Kineosporiaceae; genus Kineococcus; species Kineococcus aridisoli. Next base: position 20,610 of record NZ_JBJLSF010000081.1, read on the forward strand.
TGCCCGGACTCCGAGGTCCAGATCCCCGCCTCCTCCAGCCCGATGCCGGAGGTGTTGGGGACCGCGCCGACGGCCACGATGCAGTGCGAGCCCTCCAGGGTGCGCCCGTCGGAGAGCGTCACGGTGACGGTGTCGCCGTGGCGGACGACCGCCTCCGCCCGCGAGCGGGAGACGACGTCCATGCCGCGGCGGCGGAAGACGCCCTCGAGGACCTCGGCGGCGTCGGCGTCCTCGCCGGGCAGGACGCGGTCGCGGGAGGAGACGAGGGTGACGTGCGCGCCGAGCGCGTCGTAGGCGTTGGCGAACTCGGCGCCGGTGACGCCGGAGCCGACGACGATCAGGTGCTCGGGCATCTCCCGCAGGTCGTAGACCTGCTTCCAGGTGAGGATGCGCTCGCCGTCCGGCTGCGCGGCGGGCAGCGTGCGGGGGCTGGAGCCGGTGCTGACGAGGACGACGTCGGCCTCGACGCGCGCGCCGGCGTCCTCGCCCTCCTCCACGACCAGCGCGCCGGGCCCGTCGAGGCGGCCGCGGCCGCAGAGGATCCGCACGCCCTCCTTCTCCAGGCGGGCGCGGATGTCGGCGGACTGGGCGCTCGCCAGCGCCTTGACCCGCTCGTTGATGCGGGCGAGGTCGACGCTCACCGAGCCGGTGGTGTCGTGGTCGCCGGTGCCGCCGCCGGGGAAGCGGACGCCGAGCTCGGAGGCCCCGCCGACGGTGGTCATGAGCTCGGCGGTGGCGATGAGGGTCTTGGAGGGGACGACGTCGGTGAGGACGGTCGAGCCGCCGAGGCCGTCGCGCTCGAGCACGGTGACCTCGGCGCCGAGCTGGGCGGCGACGAGGGCCGCCTCGTAGCCGCCGGGGCCTCCACCGAGGACGGCGACGCGCTGGGCCTTGGCCATGGGAGACGCACTGGTGGGACTCACGCCAGCATGCTCCCACTACCCTCTGACACCGTGCCCGCTTACGCCGCGTATGCCTCCAACCTCCACCCCGAGACGATGGCGCGCAAGGCTCCGCACTCGCCGCTGCGCTCCACGGGCTGGCTGACGGACTGGCGGCTGACCTTCGGCGGCGAGGACCGCAGCTGGGAGGGACCGATCGCGACCGTCGTGGAGGCGCCCGGCGACCAGGTGTACGTCGCCCTCTACGACATCACCGACAGCGACGAGGAGCGCCTCGACGCGGCCGAGGGCATGGGCATCGGGCTGTTCCGCAAGATCCGGGTGCGGGTGAAGACGCTGGACGGCGACGTGGTGGCGTGGACGTACGTCCTCGACGACTACGAGGGCGGGCTGCCGACGGCCCGCTACCTGGGCGGGCTGGCCGACGCCGCCGAGGCCGGCGGCGCCCCGCACGACTACGTCCTGGCCCTGCGGGCCCGGCCCTGCCGCTCCAACGACGCCTGAGGACGAGCCGTGACCAGCGCCCCCTCCCCCGCCGGCACCACCCCCACCGACCCGTTCGAGCTCGCGGCGCGGGCGGCGGCCCGCCTGGCCGAGCGCACCGGCGCGGGCACCCACGACGTCGCCCTCGTCCTGGGCTCGGGCTGGGCGGCCGCGGCTGACCGGCTCGGCGAGACCGTGGCGCAGTTCCCGGCGACGGAGCTGCCCGGCTTCAGCGCACCCGCGGTCGTCGGCCACGCCGGCCTCGTGCGCTCGATCGCCGTCGCCCGCGAGGGCGGCGCACCGCTGCGGGCGCTGGTGCTGCCCCGCACCCACGTCTACGAGGGCCGCGGGGTGCGCGCCGTCGCGCACGGCGTGCGGGTGGCCGCGGCGGCCGGCTGCCGCACGGTGGTGCTCACCAACGGCTGCGGCGGGCTGGACCCGGCCGTGCCGCCGGGCTCGCCCGTGCTGGTGGCCGACCACCTCAACCTCACCGGCGAGTCCCCGCTGGAGGGCGCGACGTTCGTCGACATGACCGACCTGTACTCCAGCCGGCTGCGCGCCCTGGCCCGCCGGGTGGACCCGGACCTGCCCGAGGGCGTCTACGCGCAGTTCCGCGGGCCGCAGTACGAGACGCCCGCGGAGGTCCGCATGGCCGGTGTCCTCGGCGCGCAGCTGGTGGGGATGTCCACCGGCCTGGAGGCCGTCGCCGCCCGCCACGCGGGGCTGGAGGTCCTCGGCTTCTCGCTCGTGACGAACCTGGCCGCCGGCGTCGGCGGCGAGCCGCTGTCGCACGAGGAGGTCCTGCAGGCCGGCCGGGAGGCGGCACCGCGCTGCGCGGCGCTGCTGGCCGGGGTCGTCCCGCTGCTGTGACGCGCGGCTCCCCCCGCACCACGGGGGGAGCC
>NZ_JBJLSF010000082.1:0-22221 GCF_050871885.1 Kineococcus aridisoli
CCCGGCGCCCCCCCCCCCCCCCCCCCCCCCCCCCCCCCCCCCCCCCCCCCCCCCCCCCCCCCCCCCCCCCCCCCCCCCCCCCCCCCCCCCCCCCCCCCCCCCCCCCCCGCGGCGGGCGGCGGGCGGCGGGCGGCGGGCGGCGGGCGGCGGGCGGCGGGCGCAGGTCAGGCGCGGAACCGCTGCGAGTGCTCGGGGGTGGCCGCGGCCAGCGCCTCGCGGATGCCCTCGGCACCCGCCTCGGCGCCGTAGACCGGGGTGCCCGGCTGCTGGCGCCACGACTCGGCCAGGGGGCCGGCGTCCACGACGTCGAAGCCCAGCTGCTCGACGAGACCGGTGACGAGCGCGCGGGCCTCGGCGTCGTCGGCCGCGACGGGCAGCGCCCGCCGCTCCGGGTCGCCCGGCCGGCGGGCCGCCGTGACCAGGTGCTCGGCCCGGATGCCGTTGAAGGCCTTCACCCAGCGCAGCCGGCCCGCGGGGTCGAGCGTGCGGGCGGTCCAGACCGTCTCCGGCATCCCCGCCTCGATCTCCTCGATCCGCCCGTCGCGCTGGGGGTAGTAGTTCCCGGTGTCCACCACGACGCCGCCGTCGGGCAGCACGTCCAGCACCGCCGGCCCCAGCGCGGGCACGCTCTTCAGCGGGACGGTGACGACGACGAGGTCCGCGCCCAGCGCGGCCTGGCCGGCCGGCACGGCGCTGGCGCCGGTCTCCTGCGCGAGGTCGGCCAGGGTCTGCGGCCCGCGCGAGTTCGCCACCCGCACCTGGTGGCCGGTCGCGGTGAGGGCGCGCGTGAGGTTCCCGCCGATGTTTCCGGCGCCGATGATGCCGATGTTCACGAGGTCCTCCTCAGGCCGGCGCGGCGGTGTGGGCGCGGGCGTCGACGGTGGTGGGCACCCGCCGACGCTAACCCCGCCCCCGGGACCCCGCGCGGGGGCCGCGGTGCGCTCAGGCGTCCCCGGTGCGCTCAGGCGTCCCCGATGCGCACGGCGACGATCGCCACGTCGTCGTCGCTGCCCTCCGGCAGCATTCGCTCCAGCAGCTCGTCGCACAGCTGCTCGGTGGAGGTGCCGTCGAGCGCGGCGACGACCTCGCACAGCTCGGCGAGGCGGTCTTCCATGGGGCGGTCGCGCCGCTCCACCAGGCCGTCGGTGTACAGCAGCAGCGTCGAGCCCACCGGCAGCTCCGCGCGCTGCTGCAGGCGCACCTGGCCCGCTCCCAGGCCGAGCACGATGCCGTCGCCGCCGAGCATGTAGACGGTGCCGTCGGGTTCGGCGACCACCGGGGGCAGGTGACCGGCGGTGCACCAGCGGATGCCCCGCCGGCCGTCGGTGGCGCCGGCCTCCAGCTGCAGCACCACGGCCGTCGCCAGCGTCGTGATGCCCAGCCCCTCCAGCAGGGAGTCCAGGCGGTGCAGGACCTCGTCGGGCTGGGCGGCGCGGTCGTAGGCCAGCCCCCGCACGAGCGTGCGCAGCTGCCCCATCGCGGCGGCCGCCGAGACGTCGTGGCCCATGACGTCGCCGATGACGACGACGGTGGAGCCGTCGGGCTGGGTGAAGGCGTCGTACCAGTCGCCGCCGACCTGGGCGGCCTCGGCGGCCGGGCGGTAGCGGGTGGCCACGGCCAGCCCCGGCGCCTGCGTCGGCGGGGTCAGCATGCTGCGCTGCAGCGTCTCCGAGGACCTGCGCTGCTGCGCGTACAGGCGCGCGTTCTCCAGGGCCACCCCGGCGCGGGCACCGAGGTCGGCGGCGGTCTGCAGGTCGTCGGGGGTGAAGGGGGGCCGGTCCGGGCCCGAGAGCAGGGTCAGCGAGCCGGTGATCTGCCCGCGGGCGCGCAGCGGCACCACGATCGCGCTGCCCAGGCCCAGGCGGCGCAGCACCCGGGCGGTCTCGGCGCTGGTGTTGGCGTCGACGTGGGCGTCCTCGACGGTGATCAGCGTGGGGCCGAGGGCGCCGCGCAGCACCTGCATCGAGATGGAGCCCTCGCCGAGGCCGCTGGTCAGCTCCTGGAAGCGCGCGGCGTCCGCGGCGCGGCGGGGGTCGGCGTGCGAGGCGCGGATCTGGCGGGTGCGCCCGCCGGGGTCGAGCGTGGTGGCGAACGCCCACTCGGCGAAGGAGGGGACCACCAGCGAGGGCAGCAGGTCCTGCGCGGCCTCCGGGTCCAGCACCTCCGACAGCTCGTCGGTCACCGAGGACAGGAACTCCAGGCGCCGCTTGGCGTCGCGGGCCACCGCGAGCGCCGCGTCCCGCTCGCGCTCGGCCTGCACGCGCATCGTCACGTCGGACTGCACGCCCACGAAGTGGGTCAGGCGGCCGGCGGAGTCGTGGATCGGGGAGATGACGACCTCGTTCCAGAAGGCCGTCCCGTCCTTGCGGTAGTTCAGCAGCAGCTCGGTGACCGTCTCGCCGGCCTCGAGCGCGCGGCGGATGCGCCGCACGGCCTCGCGGTCGGTGTCCGGGCCCTGCAGGAAGCGGCAGTTCTGCCCGAGGACGTCCTGGCCGTAGCCGGTGACCTTCTCGAAGGCGGGGTTGACCCACACCAGCGGGTTGTCCGGCTGGTGCGGGTCGGAGATGGTGAAGGCGAGGTCGCTGGCCAGCACCGCGCGGCTGTGCAGCTGCTCGGCGGACTCCTGCGCGTCGCGGACCAGCTGCTCCTCGCGCAGCGGCAGCAGCACCACCAGCGCCAGGCCGGCCAGCTCGTCCACGCGGGCGTCGTTCAGGGGCAGGCCGATGACCCACAGGTCCTCGCGGACCTCGGAGATGTCGGAGCTGCGGGCGGCGGTGACGCGCTCGCCGTGCACGGGCTCGCCGTGCGCGATGCGCGACAGCGGCGGGGCCGGCATGCCGGAGCGCGGGTCGGACAGGTCCGAGCCGTCGGCGGCCTGCAACCCCGCCGAGCGCGACCACTCGTCCACGGGGCACGGCAGCCGCACGCCCGGGGCCAGCTGCTCGGCCAGCGGGTTGGCGAACAGGACGGTGCCGTCGGAGACCTGCACCAGCAGCACGGCCCCCGGCTGCCCCTGCATCACGCGGGGCAGCGGGTCCGCGACGGTGTCGCCGGCGAAGGCGGCCTTCATCCCGTCCATCGGATCGACTCTAGACCGGCCGTGGACGGGTCGCACCCGAGACCCCGGCCGGTCCGCCACGCGGGTGAACGTCCGGTGAACGTGCCGCCGGCGGGCTGCGGCGCGGCGCGCGGGGTGCCGATCGGAGCGGGCACGCACCCCTCGCCCCCCTGGAGCAGTCCCCCGTGAGCAGCCCCGTCACCGCCCCTCCGCTCAACCCGCTGGCGCGCTGGTTCGCCGGCCTGAAGGTGGGCACCCGGCTGACCGCGGCCACCGCCGTGGCGCTCGCCGCGGCGCTGTGCGTGGGGCTGGTGGCGCTGCTGGTGGTGCACGACCTGCGGGAGCAGCGCCAGCGGGAGGTCGGGCGCGCCGTGCCCTACATCACCGGCCTGCAGCAGGCGGCGCTGGCGGCCAAGGCGGCGGCCACCGACGAGCGCGGCTACTTCCTCACCGGCGACGCGGAGTTCTCCGCGGAGGCGCTGGGCCGCGAGGAGACCTTCGACGCGGCGCTGGAGCAGGCGCGCGGTGCGGCCGCCACGGCGGCCGAGCGGGCGCTCGTCGAGGACGTCCAGCAGCAGGTCGACGCGTGGTTCGACGCGCTCGAGGCCGAGTTCGCCCTCGCCGGCACCGACCGCGCCGCGGCCCTGGAGGCCTCCTTCGGCGCCAACCGGGACGCGCGCAAGACCTTCGAGACCCTCCTGGCGGACGAGACGGAGCGGGCGGGCTCGGCGCTGGCCGCCGGCACGTCCTTCACGGCCACCGCCGACCGCGGGCAGGTGCTCGTCGTCTCGCTGCTGCTGGGCGCGCTCGTCGTGGCGGCCGGGGTCGGCATCGCCGTGGTCCTCAGCGTGGTGCGCCCGCTGCGGCGGCTGGTGGCCGTCCTCGGCCACGTCGCCGACGGCGACCTGACCGCGCGGGCCGGCATGGGCGGGCGCGACGAGATCGCGGTGACGGCGCAGGCCCTGGACCGCTCCACCGGGCGCTTCCAGGGCGTCGTGGCGGAGATGTCGGCCAGCGCGCTGGCCCTGGCCGGCTCCGCGTCGGAGCTGACCGCGGTGTCGGGGGCGCTGTCCCGGGGCGCCGAGGAGGCCAGCGGCCAGGCGCGCGGGGTGGCCGCGGCGACGGAGGAGATCTCCACGAGCATCGCGACGGTCGCGGCGGCCGGCGACGAGATGAGCGCGGCCATCCGCGAGATCGCCACCTCCACCGTGGACGCCTCCGCGACGGCCGCCGCGGCGGTCGAGCGCGCCCGCGCGGCGGGGGAGACGCTGGACCGCCTGTCCGCCTCCAGCCGCGAGATCGGCGACGTCGTCAGCCTCATCACCTCCATCGCCGAGCAGACCAACCTGCTGGCCCTCAACGCCACGATCGAGGCCGCCCGGGCGGGGGAGGCCGGCAAGGGCTTCGCCGTCGTCGCCGGGGAGGTCAAGGAGCTGTCCGCGCAGACCGCCCGCGCCACCGACGAGATCACCCGCAAGGTGGCGGCCACCCAGCAGGACGCGGCGGCCGCCACCGGCGCCATCGACGAGATCGACGAGATCATCTCCCGCATCGACGGCCTGCAGGCCACCATCTCGGCCGCGGTGGAGGAGCAGTCGGCCACGACGGCGGAGATGGTGCGCAACGTCGGGGAGGTCTCCGGCGGGTCCCAGGAGATCGCCGGCGCCGTCAGCGGCATCGCCTCCGCGGCCGAGCGGACGACCGCGAGCGCGACGTCCACCGCGCGGACCGCGGCGGACGTCGAGCAGGCCGCCACCCGTCTGCGTGATCTCGTTGGTACGTTCCGTCACTAGTGACACCGGGACAGCTGCGGGGTGTCGTCCCCGTGAACGCGCGGGGTGCACACTGACGTCGTGATCGCCTCCTACGACGAGTGGCTGGACGGCCTCGACGCCGAGATGCGCGACGAAGCCTGGTACTGCCTGATCACGGGCAGCTACTCCCGGCGCCTGCTGGAGTCCCTGCGGCGCGACGGGCCGGTGATCTCCCCGCGCGAGCGCGGGCTCGACGCCCCCGAGAAGGCCCAGGCCGGCGAGCCGCTCGGGGCCAACCTGCAGACCTTCCTGCGCGAGCGCCTCGCCCGGCTCGTGCGCCAGCCCGCGGGCTCCTAGCCCGCGGGCTCCCCGCGCTCCCGGCGCCTCCCCGCGCGCGGCTCACGCCTCCCCGAGCGCGCCCAGGTCGGCCGTGGCCTCCCGCACGGCCCGCGCCACCGCGTCCGCCGGCACCGGCCGCGACAGCAGGTAGCCCTGCGCCAGGTCGCAGCCCACCTCCCGCAGCAGCGCCAGGTGCTCCTCCCGCTCGACGCCCTCGGCCACCACCTGCAGGCCGAAGACGTGGGCGCAGTGCACCAGCAGCCCGACGAGGGCCCGGTCGGCGGCGGTGCCCGAGACGAGGAAGCCGCGGTCCACCTTCAGCGTGTCCAGCGGCAGGGTGCGCAGCTGCTCGAGGGAGGTGTAGCCGGTGCCGAAGTCGTCCAGGCTCAGCCCGACCCCGCTCGCGCGCAGGCGGCGCATGGTGTCCAGGACGTCCTCGTGCTCCATGAGCACCGTCTCGGTGGCCTCCAGGACGAGGGCGTGCGCGGGCAGGTCCGCCGCCGCCAGCGCCTGCGCGACGTCGTCGAGCACGCCCCGCCGGGCCAGGTGGCGCCCGGAGAGGTTGACGGCCACGTGCACGTCCGCGTCCACGGTGCCCTCGGCGCGCCAGGCCGCCAGCTGGCGGGTGGCCTCCCCGAGCACCCAGCGCCCCAGCTCGCACACGAGGTCGCTGCGCTCGGTGACGGGGACGAACAGGTCCGGGCGGACCAGGCCGTGGCCGGGGCGGTCCCAGCGCACCAGCGCCTCCAGCCCCCGCAGCCGCCGCGTCGCGACGTCGACGACCGGCTGGTAGTGCAGCAGGAACTCCCCGGCGCCCAGACCGGCGCGCACGGCGGCCTCCACCTCGGCCTGCTCCTCGAGCTCGGCGCGCAGGTCGTCGTCGAAGACCCACGAGCGGGCGCCGCCGCAGCCCTTGGCGCGCGCGGCCGCCGTGACGGCCTCGTGCAGCAGGACCTCGGCGTCCACCGCGCGCCCGCCCGAGCGCACGGCGACGCCGACGCTGCACGTGATCTCCAGCAGGTGCCCGTGCGAGGGCACGTGCAGCGGCAGCCGGGTGAGGCGCTCGGCCACGGCCGGCAGCGCGTCCTCGCCGGCGACGTCCTCGACGACGACGGCGAACTCGTCGCCGCCCAGCCGGCCGACGACGTCGCCGTCGCCGACGGCCGCGGCCAGCTCCCGCGCCACCGACGCCAGCGCCTCGTCGCCGGCCAGCTCGCCGTGCTCGTCGTTGATGCGCGCCAGGTGGTCGACGTCCACCACGAGCAGGCCCAGGGGGCGGCGGCGGCGCTCGGCCAGGTCCAGGCGCGCGTGCAGCAGCTGCAGCACGCCGGCGCGGTTGGGCAGGCCCGTGAGGGCGTCGTGCACCGCCTGGTGCGCGGCCTCGGCCCGCACCCGCTCGCGGGCCCGCGCCGCCTCCACGGCGTCGCGCATCGCGAACTGCATGCGGGTGATGCCCAGCGCGGTGACGGCCACGTTCGCGGCGGCCACGGCCCACAGGTGCGCCGGGTGCGGCCGCACGACCTCCGGGAAGAGCATCAGCGCGGGGATGACGCCGGTCACCACGAACAGCCCCGGCCGCCCCGGGGAGGCGGGCGCGGCGCTCTCCTCGCCGTCGGCCAGGGGGCGCATGGCCGGGTGCAGACCGGCCGCGCCCCAGCACAGGGAGGCCGCCAGCCCGAGCGCCGCGCCCAGGCCGCCCGGCGCGCCCGCGCCCCCGGCCGGCGCGGGCAGCAGGTCGGCGACGGGCAGCAGCGCGGTGCCCACCGCCAGCAGCCGCACGGCCGGTGAGCGCAGCCCCGCCGTCGAGGTCAGCCGCACCAGCAGCGCGATGAGCAGCAGGTCGCCCAGCGGGTCGCCGAGCTCGCGCAGGCGCGCCGCGGCCGGGCCCGCCGCGCCGCCGAGGGCGGGGTGCACCAGGTGCATCCACAGCGGCAGCGCCAGGGAGACCACCGTGATGGCGACCTCCAGGCGCCCCGTGGCGCTCGTGCGCCGCCCGCGGGTGAAGGAGACCAGGCCCGCCGCCAGCAGCGGGACCGCGGCCAGGTGCGCGGCGTCGGCCAGCCACGGCAGCGGTGCGGGGCCGGCGGGCAGGCCGGGCCCGCCGTGCAGCAGGTCGCCCAGCGCCCGGCACAGCTGCCCGGCGGCGACGAGCAGCCACGGCGTGCGCCGGCCCGGGCGGTGCAGGCGGATCCCGGCCACCAGCACCAGCGGGGTGGCGAGGGCGACGGCGAGGTGCAGGCCGGAGCGCGCCGACGGCGAGGTGACCAGCGGGGTGGCGAGAGCGGCGGCGGACCCGGCGGCCAGGAACAGCCACCAGGCGGCGCGCCACCGCTGCGGACGCGCGCTCACCGCTCCAGCACGGCGGCGCCGTGCCCCGCCGGGTGGCCCACCGCGTGCACCGCCCCGGGTTCCGCGACGACGGTGGTGTCGCGCCCGGCCTGCTTGCCCCGGTACAGCGCCGCGTCGGCCGCGGCCATCACCTCGTCGGCGCCGGCGCCCGGCTGCCACTGGCAGACGCCGGCCGTGCAGGTCTGCCCGTCGGGCACGGCGCCGCGCACGCGGTCCACGACGGCGAGGGCGTCCTGCGCGTCGCAGCCGGGCAGCAGCAGCGCGAACTCCTCCCCGCCCCAGCGGGCGAGGGTGTCCACCTCCCGCAGGTGCGTCGCGGCACCGGCCGCGAACTCGCGCAGCAGCTGGTCGCCGGCCAGGTGCCCGCGGGTGTCGTTGTACTCCTTGAAGCGGTCCAGGTCGAGCAGCGCGAACGTCAGCGGGGTGCGGTCGCGGGTGGCGTGCGCGATCCCCAGGCGGGCCACCTCGTCCCAGCCGCGGCGGTTGGCCAGCCCCGTCAGGGCGTCGTGGTCGGCGGCGGCGGCCAGCTGCGCGAGCAGGTCGGCGCGGGTGAAGGCGTGCGCGGCCTCGGCCGCCAGGCCGGTGAGCAGGGCGGCCGTCGTCGGGTCCAGCGCGGCGACCCGCTCGCGCCAGACGATGCCCAGCACGCCGATGACGTGCCCGGCGGCGTCCAGCACGGGCTGCCACGCGCCGGACACCGTGCCGCACAGCTCGACGAGGGCGGGGTCGGCCCGCGGGTGCCGCGGGACGTCGGCCACGAACACCGGCTCGCCGCGCAGGTACGTGCCCGGCACGAGGGCCGTACCGCCGTGCAGGGCGATGTCGAGGACGACGCCCTCGGGCAGCCCGACGCTCGCGGTGGACACCAGCCGGCCCGCGGCGCCGGGCTGCAGCAGGTACGCGGCGTGCGCGCGGGCGATCCCCAGCGCGGCCTCGCAGACCGCCCGGCGCGGGTCCTCGGCGGTGAGCACGGCGCGCGAGGCCGCCGCCAGCCGCTCCACCTGCGCCGAGCGCGCGGCCAGGCGGTCGTTGGCCTCGGCCAGGGCCCGCTCGCGCGAGCGCACCCCGCTGAGGTCGCTCATCGAGACGACCGCGCCGAGCAGCCGGCCCGCGGAGTCGGTCATCGTGCGCCCGCTGCACAGCACGGGCACCGCGGGCAGCCCCGCCGGGGCGATGACCATCTCGACGCCGGTGACGCTGCCCTCGGCCAGCGCCCGGCGCAGCGGGACCGCCTCGTCGGGCAGCGCAGTGGTGCCGTCGGCGGCGAACAGGTCGTAGGTGCCGGCGTGCCGGCGGGGGTCCACGTCCGCGTCGGCGTCCAGGCCGTGCCAGCGGCGGGCGGTGTCGTTGAACATCACCAGCCGCCCCTGCGCGTCGGCGACGACGATGCCGGTGCCGACGCTGGCGAGGACGGCGTCGGTCAGGCGCCCGCGCCGCTCGGCCTCGCGGCGCAACCGGGCGGCCTCGTCGCGGCCGGTGGCCAGGGCGGTGCCCAGCACGGCGAGGAAGACCGCGTAGACCTGCACCACGAGGGCGCGGACGGTCTCGTCGGCGATCGCGGCGAACGGCCCGTGGCCGCGCAGGGTGGCCACGACGGTCACGGCGGCGACGACGAGGTCGGTCAGCAGCACCACCCCTGTCGGGAAGCGCAGCGCCGCCCAGACGGTGATCGCCATCGGCAGGAACGACAGCGGCAGGCCGTCGGTGAAGCGGAACACCAGCAGGTACGCCGCCAGGGAGGCCAGCAGCGCGGCGCCGAGCTCGGCGGGACGCCGGCCGGCGCCGACCGGCTCGGGCCCCTCGGGCCCCTCGGACCCCTCGGCGGCCGCAGGCCGGTGCCGGTCGCGCCGCCAGCGCACCGCGTGCACCAGGCGCAGGACGACGGGGGCGACGAGGACGATCCCCGCCGCGTTGCGCACCCACCAGACGGCGAGCACCGCGGGGACGAGGTCCTCGCCGAGGACGGCCAGGACGCCGGCCCCGACGGCCACCGAGGCGCCGGCGGCGGCGCCGGCCGCCGCGAGCAGCAGGGCGAACTGGCCGTTGGAGACCGGCCCGGGGGCGGCCGGGAACCACCGGTCGCGCAGCGCGGTGAACACCAGCGCCGGGGCGAGGTTGCTGAGCACCAGGCCCGCGGCCAGGGCGGGGCCCGCACCGGTCGCGGTGTTGATCGAGAACGTGGCGCCGGCGAGCAGGGCGGTGTCCAGGCGCCGGGTCCCCGCCCCGCGCTGCACGCAGAACCAGGCGGTGGCGACACCGGCCGCGGGCCACACCAGGCTGAGGCCGGAGCCCTCGGCGGCGGTGAGGCGGCCCAGGAGCACCGCCGCCGCGAACGCGGTCGCGAACGCGAGGCTGCGGGCCAGCGCGCCGGCGCTGGCCCGCTGCGCGCTGCGGCCGCTCACCTGGAAGGGATCGGCGCGGGCGCCGACGGGGTTGAGGCGGCCAGCGAGCGCAGCAGCTCCCCGGCGGGCACCGGCCGCGAGTGCAGGTAGCCCTGCGTCAGGTCGCAGCCCAGCCGCCGCAGCTCGGCCAGCGTCGCCGCGTCCTCCACGCCCTCGGCGACCACGCGCATGCCCAGGTGGTGGGCCAGGCCGACGGTGCCGGCCACGACGGCCGCCGTGCGGGGGCTGGTGAGCAGCCGGGCGGTGAAGGAGCGGTCGACCTTGACCTCGGTGGCGGGGAAGTCGGACAGGTAGCCCAGCGAGGAGTAGCCGGTGCCGAAGTCGTCGATCGACAGCTCGCAGCCGCGATCGCGGATCGCCTGGCAGACCGCCAGCGCCCGGTCGGGGTCGCCCACGAGGGTCGTCTCGGTGACCTCCACCACCAGGCGGGAGGGGTCGGTGCCGGTCGCGACGACGTCGTCGAGCAGGTCCAGCAGCGCGTCGCCGGCCAGCTGGCTGGAGGAGACGTTGAACGACAGCCGCAGGTCGTGCCCGGCGGCGCGCCAGCGGGCGAGGTCGGCGGCGGCCCGCGCGAGCACGCGCGCGGTCAGCGCCGGCATGAGCCGCTGCTGCTCGACGAGGTCGAGGAAGCGGAACGGCGGCACAAGCCCGCGGGAGGGGTGCTGCCAGCGCACGAGGGCCTCCACGCCGACGACGCGGCCGTCGGCGGCCGACACCTGCGGCTGGTAGTGCACGACGAACTGCTCGTGCCCCTGCCCGGCCCCCTGCCCGGACGCGTCGGCGAACGCCGCGCGCAGGTCGTCGGTGAGCGCGGCCCGCTCGCGCAGCTCGCGGTCGAGGGCGTCGTCGTGCAGGGCGACCCCGCCGCCGCGGCCCTTGGCCACGTACATGGCCGCGTCGGCGCGGCGCAGCAGCTCCGGGCCGGGCAGCGGCGCACCGGCCGCCCCGTCCGCGCCGGTGGGCGCCACGGCGACCCCGACGCTGCACCCGGCGGTGCGCACCCCGTCCAGCTCGGCCTCCCCGGCGACCTCCACCAGGCGCCGGGCGACGGCGTCGGCGTCCCGGCAGCCGCCGCCGGTCAGCAGGATGGCGAACTCGTCACCGCCCAGGCGGGCCGTGAAGGTGCCGGGGGGCAGCGCGGCGCGGAAGCGCTGGGAGACGTGGCGCAGCAACCGGTCCCCGGTCTCGTGGCCGAAGCGGTCGTTGACCTCCTTGAAGCCGTCGAGGTCGGCGAGCACGAGGGCCGCGGGCAGGCCGCCGGCGGTGGCCGCCTCGAGCGCGGCGCTGAACGCCCGGCGGTTCGGCAGCCCGGTGAGGTCGTCGGTGCGGGCCTCGTGACGGGCCCGGTCGTGCCCGCTGACGGCGCGCACCAGGTGGGCCACGCGCCCGCTCAGGCCCAGCACGGCGAGCACCGCCCACGCCGAGGACCACTCCAGCCCGCCGCGCGCGTCCAGGCCGCCGACGGTGATGACGGCCACGGCCACCAGCAGCGCGGCGACGGCGGTGACCGTCGCGGCCAGCGGCGAGACGGCCATCAGCCCGGTGGAGCGGTCGGGCAGGTGCGCGGCGCGCGCCACCGCCGCGGCCAGCGCGATCCAGCTCAGGGCCAGCAGCAGCCGCACGCAGGGGTCCGTCTCCCGGGTCGCGGCCACCAGCTGGGCGCAGACGACGCCGGCGGCGGCCACCAGCAGCAGGTGGGTGGAGGCGGCGCGCAGCAGCCCCGCGCGCCGGCCGGCGTCGAGCAGCAGCCCCCACACGACGCCCACGCCACCGGCCATCAGCAGCCGGAACTGCAGCTCCAGCGCGCTCAGCGGGCTGCGCAGGACGCCCCGCTCCACGAGGAGGTCGCCCACGGCGGCCAGCGCCAGCACGCAGCTCACCGCCAGCAGCCAGGCGCTGCGGTCGGAGGTGACCGAGTGCACGCGCGCGTAGTGCACGAGCCCGCGCAGCATGCAGCCGACGGCGGCCAGGGCGGGCGCGCCGGCGGCCGCGACCTCCCACCGCACCGGCGCGCCGGCCGCGTGCACGAGCGCCGCGCCCGCGGCGCCGACGGTGAGCAGCCCGACGGCGGCGGCGTGCGAGAGCCAGACGGTGCGCTCGCCGTCGTGGCGCCGGGCGCGCCGCACCAGCGACCACCAGCACGTGCCGAGGGCCAGCACGAACAGGAGGCTGACGAGCGCGCTCACGCGACCGGCGCCTTCCGCGGGGCCGGCGAGCCCGCGCGCGCGGCGGCCAGCAGCGCCCGCACGTCCGCGGCCGGCGCGGGGGGCGCGTGCAGCGGGCCCTGGGTGACGTCGCAGCCGAGGGCGGCCAGCGCCTGCAGCGTGCCGGTGTCGGCGACGCCGTCGGCGACGACCTCCAGGCCCAGGTGGTGGGCCAGGTCCACGGTGCCGGCGACGATCGCGGCGGTGCGCGGGTCGGCCAGCAGCCGCGCGGTGAAGGAGCGGTCCACCTTCACCGCGGTGGCGGGCAGGGTGGCGAGGTCGGCCAGCGAGGAGCCCCCGGTGCCGAAGCCGTCGATGACCAGGCCGATGCCGCGGGCGGTGATCTGGTGGCAGGTCAGCAGCGCCCGCTCGGGGTCGTCGGACAGGCAGGCCTCGGCGATGCCGACGGCCAGGCGGGAGGGGTCGGTGCCGGCGTCGACGACGTCGTCGAGCAGCGCCAGCAGCGCGGGGTCGCCCAGCTGGTCGGCGGAGACGGCGAACGACAGCCGCAGCTCGTGCCCGTCGGCCCGCCACGCGGCGAGGTCGGTGGTGGCGCCCCGCAGCAGGTGGGCGGTGAGGGGACCCAGCAGACCGCGCTGGGCGGCCAGCGGCACGAACTCGGCGGGGCTCAGCGTCCCCAGCACGGGGTGCTCCCAGCGCAGCTGCGCCTCGACGCCGGTGACCGCGCCGGTGCGCACGTCGACCTGCGGCTGGTGGTGGACGCGGAACTCCTCGCGCACCGCGCCGCCGGGGCCGCTGAAGGCGGCCCGCAGGCGCTCGGACAGGTCGCCGCGCCGGCGCAGGCGCTGGTCGGCGACGGCGTCGTGGCGGGCGACGCCGCCGCCGCGGCCCTTGGCCACGTACATGGCCGCGTCGGCGCGGCGCAGCAGCTCCTCGCCGTCGGTGCCCGCGCCGTCGGTGCCCGCGCCGTCGGTGCTGGCGACGCCGATGCTGCAGGCGACGGCGTGCACGCCGTCGAGGGGGTGCTCGACGGCGACGGCGACGAGCCGGGCGGCGGTGTCGGCCGCGGCGGCGGCGCTCGCCCCGCGCAGCAGGACGGCGAACTCGTCCCCGCCCAGGCGCGCCAGCAGCCCGCCCGCCGGCAGGACGCCGGTGAAGCCCCGCCCGACGTGCTGCAGCAGCCGGTCACCGGTGGCGTGCCCGTGGCGGTCGTTGACCTCCTTGAAGCGGTCGAGGTCGACGAGCAGCACGGCCAGCGGCCCGCCGGCCGCCGTCGCGGCCTCCAGCCCGGCGGCGAAGGCGCGCCGGTTGGCCAGCCCCGTCAGCTCGTCGGTGGTGGCCTCGCGGCGCACCCGGTCGTGGTCGACGAGCTCGCGCACGAGGCGGTGCAGCCGCAGCCCCAGGCTCGCGACGGCGGCGCCGGCCCACACCACCGACCAGCGCAGCTGCCCGCTGCCGGGGGTCAGCGTGGTGGCCACGAGGACGGCGACGGCCGCCAGCAGCGCCCCGAACGCCGTCGTCGTGGTCGTCAGCCGGGAGGTGGTGATGGTGCGCCGCGGCACCCCGCCCCGCCGGGAGGCCCAGGCCAGCGACAGGGCCAGCGCCACCCACGCGGCGGCGGCTCCGACGCGCACGAGGGTGCCGTAGGGCACCAGCGCGGCGTGCAGCTGCAGGACGAGCAGCACCGCCAGCGAGGCGCCGAGCGCCCAGGGGGTGGGGGCGCGCAGCGCGCCGGCGGAGCGCGCCACCTGCAGCGTCGTGACCAGCACGACGGCGACGAACCCGGCCACGAGCAGCCGCAGCTGCAGCTCCAGCCCGCTCGAGGCCGTCGGGAACCACCCGCCCTGCAGCAGCGCGTTGCCGGCGGCGGCGACGGCGAACGCGCAGCCGGCCCCGACGGCCCAGTCGGCCGGGCGGTGGGTGGCCGAGTGGACGCGGTTGTAGTGCGACAGGCCCCGGTAGACGAGCAGGCAGGCGGGCAGCGTGGACGGGCTCACCACGAGGGCGGCGGTGCGCGCCGGGACGCCGGCCGCGCCCAGCACGGCCAGCGCGGTGGCGGCGGCGAGCAGGACGCCCACGGCCGCGGTGTGGCAGCGCCACACCGCCTGCTCGCCGTCCGCCTGCCGGGCCCGGCGCACCAGGACGGCCAGGGCGAGGGCGAAGCCGCCGAAGCGCAGCACGTCGAGCAGGACCACGACGACTCCTTCGACCTCGTTGGGCTGTTCGCGACCTCCGCCAGGGGTTTGTCGGCCGCGCGGGTGGTGGGGCTGATCCGCCGTGCGGGTGTCAGTCCCCCGGGTGGTGCCGGGAGGCGGTGCGCTGCGGGACCGGGTAGGTCCTGCTCAGCTGCTCGCCCAGCAGGGCGCGCGGCACCGCCGGCGAGTACAGCCAGCCCTGCCCGAGCGGGGCGCCGATGAACCGGCAGACGTCGGCCTGCGCCCGCGTCTCCACGCCCTCGACGACGACGGTGAGCCCGAGGCGGGTGGCGAGGTCGACGACGCAGGTGACCACGGACTGGCCGTTGACGTCCTCGGTGAGGGAGCGGGTCAGCGAGCGGTCGATCTTCAGCACGTGCACCGGCAGCCGCCCCAGGTAGCCGAAGGCGGAGTAGCCGGTGCCGAAGTCGTCGATGGCGATGCGGCAGCCCAGCGCGGCCAGCTCGGTGACCACGCGCTCGGCGGGGGAGTCGCTGTCGAGGAAGACGGACTCGGTCAGCTCCAGCGTCAGCAGGTCCGGGGCGATCCGGTGCTGCTCGAGCACGTCGCGGACGATGTCGGCGAAGCCGGGCGACTGCAGCTGCACGACGGAGACGTTGACGGCCAGCGCGACGCCCACGCTGAAGACGCCCGCCTCGTACGCGCAGCGCACCGCGGTCCGCAGGACGTGCTCGCCGAGGGCGACGACGAGGTTGGACTCCTCGGCGACGGCCACGAACTCCACCGGGGGGATGCGCCCCAGGACGGGGTCCTCCCAGCGGGCCAGCGCCTCGAACTTCTCCACCCGGCCGGTGGTGAAGGAGACCACGGGCTGGAAGTGGACGTCGACGTCGCCGTCGCGCACGGCGTGCACGAGCCGCTCGCGCAGCGCGCTGCGGCGGGCGTGCTCGGCGGCCACCGTCCCCGAGTACACCGAGGTCGAGCCGGCGCCCAGGTGCCGGGCGTCGCGCAGCGCGATGTCGGCGTGGACGAACGGCTCCAGCACGTCGCGCCCGCCCCCGTGCCCGTGCCCGCGCCCGCCCCCGCGCCCCGCGTCGTGCTCCAGCGGGCAGGCGGCGATGCCGGCGGTCGCCGTCAGCGGGAAGCGGCCGGCGCCCTCCACCCGGGCGGGGGCGGCGGCGACGGCGGCCACCAGGGTCTCGGCGTGCCGCAGGCACCAGGCGGGGTCGCCGGGCAGCAGGACGGCGATCTCGTCGCCGCTCGTGCGGTAGGCGGACCCGCCGAGGCCGTCGGCGACGGCGGTGACCTCCTGCGCGGCGGCGCGGATGAGGGCGTCGCCGACGGTGACCCCGAGGACGTCGTTGACGTCGTCGAGCCCGACGAGCTCCATGAGCACCAGCGACTGCGCGCGGTCGGGGCGGGTGAGCGCGCGCTCCAGGGCGGTGCGGTTGCCGAGGCCGGTGAGGCTGTCGTGCAGCGCCTGGAAGCGCAGCCGGGCGGTGGTGCGGTCGATGGAGCGGGCCGTGGCCGCGTGCCGGACGGTGAAGGTGACGAGCACGCTGAGGTAGAGCCCGAAGAGCACGGGGTCCGCGCGCGGGGAGACCACGAGCGCGACGATGTCGACCAGCAGCACCGGCCCCGGCACGAGCGAGGCGACCTCCAGGCGGCGGGCGGCGCGCTCGGCGGCCTCCCCGCCGTGGCGCACGACGCCGTCGCGGGGCAGCAGCACCAGCCCGCAGGTGCCGGCGGCGAGCGCGAGCAGCGCGGCGGGGGCCGCGAGCACGGGCAGCTCGGTGGCGACGAGCGCGCACAGCGCGACCGCGCAGCCGTGCACGACGAGCGCGACGGCCGGCACCCGCAACCGCGGCTGCTCGACGGCCAGCGCGATCGCCGAGCAGGACAGCACGGAGGTGACGACCAGCACGAGCACGGTCGTGGCGGCCCAGCCGGGCGGCCCGGCGTTGCCGGCGCGCGAGGAGAGGTCCCACAGCGCGGTGGCGAGCGCGCTGGCGAGCATGAGGGCGTCGACGAGCAGCGGCGGGTCGTCGCTGCCGGCGCGGGCGCGCACGAGCAGCCGCAGCAGGACCAGCACCGCACCCGCCTCGCCGGCGGCCAGCGCGAGGTGGTCCAGCGGGAAGGGGCCCAGCCGCGCCTCGCCGGCCAGCCCGGCGCAGACGGCGCCGACGCCCCAGACGACGCCGACGACGAGGTAGGCGGGGGAGTTGCCGCCGTGGCGCAGCGCCACGAGCGCGGCCGCGCACGCGGCGACGGCCGTGACCCCGGCGACGACGAGCGCCCGGCTCACCAGCGGCAGCGCCGGCGTCCCGGCGGTGGCCAGCGCCGCGAGCACCACGGCCAGCACCAGCAGCCCCGCCCCCCCGGCGAGGCGGCCCGCGCTGGGACGCGTCACGGAGAGGGGGGCGGACACGCTCTCAGGTGTCGGCGCGCGGCCTCTAGAACTTGACCTGGTCGTGACCTGCGGGGTACTGGCGCTCCAGCTCGTCGGCGAGGCGGTCGGCGGTGACGGCCGCCGAGTACAGCCAGCCCTGCCCGAGCCCGGCGGAGATGGAGCGGCAGATCGCCGCCTCCTCGGGGGTCTCCACGCCCTCGACGACCACGGTCAGGCCCAGGCGGTTGGCCAGGTCCACCACGGCCGTCACCACGGAGCGGCCGTTGCCGCGGGCGGTCAGCGACTGCGTCAGCGAGCGGTCCACCTTCAGCACGTGCACCGGCAGCCGGTCCAGGTAGCCGAAGGCGGAGTAGCCGGTGCCGAAGTCGTCGATGGCGATCTGGCAGCCGAGGCGGGCCAGCTCGGTGACCACCCGCTCGGCGGGGGAGTCGGTGTCCAGGAAGACGGACTCGGTCAGCTCCAGCGTCAGCAGGTGCGCGGGCACCTCGTGCCGGGCGAGGATGCCCCGCACGGCGTCGGCGAAGCCGGGCGCCTGCAGCTGCACGACGGAGACGTTGACCGCCAGCCGCGCCCCGGCGGCGAAGACGCCCGCCGCGCGGGCGGTGGCCACGGCCCGGCGCAGGACGTGCTCGCCGAGGGCGACGACGAGGTTGGACTCCTCGGCGACGGCGATGAACTCCACCGGGGAGATGCGGCCCAGCTCCGGGTCGTCCCAGCGGGCGAGGGCCTCGAACTTCTCCACCCGGCCCGTCGCGAACGACACGATCGGCTGGTAGTGCACGTCGACCTCGCCGGCGGCGATGGCCGCGGCCAGCCGCTCGCGCAGCAGCAGCCGGCGCGCGTGCGCGGAGGCGACCTGCCCGGAGTAGACGGAGAAGGCGCCCGCGCCGTGGGCGCGGGCGTCGCGCAGCGCGAGGTCGGCCCGCAGCAGCGGCGCCATCGGGTCCGCGGCCGCCGGGTCCGCGCTCTCCACCGCCCGCTCCGCGGGGCCGGCCTGCCCGGGGCGCACCCCCTCCACGCACGCGATGCCGGCGACGGCGTCCAGCGGGAACTGCCCGGCCCCGGCGACCTGCAGCGGCGCCGCGCCGATCGCGGCCACGAGCGCGGGCACGTGCCGGGCGACGGCGTCGGGGGTGCCGGGCAGCAGCACGGCGACCTCGTCGTGGCGCACCCGGAACGGGGTGCCGCCCAGCGGCTGCACCTGGCGGGCCAGGTTGGCCGCGGCCGCGTGCAGGACCTCCTCGCCCGCGGCGACGCCGAGGACGTCGCCGATGTCGTCGAGCCCGGCGACCTCGAAGAGCACCAGCGACTGCGTGGTGTCCGGCTCGGTGAGCGCGGCCCGCAGCGCGGTGCGGTTGGCCAGCCCGGTCAGCGGGTCGTGGTGGGCCTGGAAGACCAGCCGCGCCGTCGTGCGGTCCACGGCGCGGGCGGTGGCGGCGTGCCGGACGGCGAACGCGGCGAGCACGCCGATGAGGAGGACGAACCACACGGGGTCGGCGCGCGGCCACAGGGCGCACACCACGAGGTCGAGCACCAGCAGCGGCCCCGGCACCAGCGAGGCGACCTCCAGGCGCCGCGCCGCCCGCTCGGCCGCCGCCCCGCCGTGGCGGACCAGCCCGCCGCGCGGGGTGGTGGCCATGCACACCAGGCCGCCCAGCGCGGCGAGGACGGCCGCGACGGCGGCCACGGCCGGGCGCTGCGGCGCGGTGATCGCCACGACCTGGGTGCCCAGCCCGAACACCGCCATCCCGACGCCGGGCCGCCGCAGCTGCGGCAGCTCGATGGCCAGGGTGATGGCGGAGGCGGACACGAACGAGCCGGCCGCGATGACGAGCGCCGTCGTCAGCGCCCACCAGGCGTCGCCGCCGTACCCGGCGCGGGCGTAGCCGTCCCAGGCGACGGTGGCCATGACGGTGCCGAGCATGAGGGCGTCGACGAGCAGCGGCTGCTCGTCGCGGTCGGCGCGGGCGTGCCGCAGCTGGCGGCCGACGACGACCGCCATCCCCAGCAGCGCCAGGACCGCCACGAGGTGCACCAGGGGCAGCGGGCCGACGCGCGCGCCGGGCGCGGCGCCGGCGAGCACGGTGGCCGCACCCCAGGCGGTGCCGCCGGCGGCGTAGCGCAGCAGGCTCGCCCGCGCCGCGCCGCGCACGAGCAGGGCGGCGACGGCGGTCACCAGCAGCCAGCCCAGCCCCACGAGGACCGTCGGGTGCGCGGCCGAGTCCCACCGGGCGTGCGCCAGCACGGCACCCGCCCCCGCGCAGGCGAGGACGAGGCCGCTGAGCCCGGCCCGCCAGGGGACCCGCACGTTCGTCACGGGGGAGTGCATCGGGACGCGGGGGTGCCACCTGGATCGGCCACCCGTGGGGTCGTCGCCCCGCCAGCGGTGACAGATCGTGATCTTGCACGCCTCCCTGGCCGGTCCCCGCGCCGGTCGCCGCGCGGCCTTCAGGACCGGTGCCTGCGGGAGGGAGCCGTTGCGGGATCCCGCCCGTCACAGCCTGCAACGGACCGCCCCGACGGACCGCTCGGCCTGCCCCCTCGGGACTCACCCACACGAGTCACACCACCCCCCGGCCCGTGCGTGACTGGTGACGCCATCCGATGTGACTACGCCGGATGGGTGAGGTGGGGCAGGCGGGACGAGTGAGGTGCCTCGTTACCAAACTGTAACAATCAGTGATGCACGGCAAAACCGCAGGTCACAGACCGTGTGGGCACTGCGACACGCCGTAAGACCTCAGGTTCTTTCGTTACTGCCAGTGGTGCTGGTGTGACTCTCGTGTACGTTCTGATCTGTCACCAAGCCACTGCGCTGCGTAGCGGAGCGGCAGGGTGGCATGGCTCGCACTGAGCCGGCCCCTCGTGGGGGGGAACATCACTTCACACTGCCTTGGAGGCAATCGTGACCGCAGCAACCTCCCGGTTGCGCCGGCGTGGTATCGGGGCCGGCGTTGCGGCTCTTGTTGGTCTGACCGGCCTCGGCTTCGCCGCGGTCCCGGCCCAGGCTGCGCCCACCTTTGACATCACCCGTCCCGCCAACACGGCCGACCGCTTCGAGACCGCCGCCAGCATCGCGCTGGCGACCGCCCCGAACGGCGCTGCCAACGTCATCGTCGCCAACGGCGACAACGCGGTGGACGCCCTCGCTGCGGCTTCGCTGGCGGGCACCACCATCCCGATCCTCTACGTGCAGTCGAGCGGCGTGCCGGCGGCCACCGCCAACGCGCTGCGCACGCTGAACCCGACCACGACGTGGATCGTCGGCGGCACCACCGCCGTCCCGACCGCGCTCGAGGCCAGCCTGCCCGGCACCAAGCAGCGCATCCAGGGCGCCGACCGCTACGCGACGGCCGCCAACATCGCGCAGCGCGTGTACGACAACGCCACCACGAAGCCGACCGCGGCCTTCGTCGCCCGCGGTGACGACTTCGCGGACGCCCTGGCCATCGCGCCCTACGCCGCCAAGGCGGGCGTGCCGGTCCTGCTGACCGAGACCGGGACGCTCAACCCGGCCGTCAGCGCCTTCCTCTCGCGCACCGGCATCAAGAACGTCACCGTCCTCGGTGGCACCTCGGCCGTGTCCACGAACGTGGAGACCGCCCTGACCACCGGTGGCGCCACCGTCACCCGCATCCAGGGTGACACCCGCCAGCAGACCGCGGTCAACGTGGCAAACACCCCCGCCTTCGGCTTCTCGCGCACCGGTGTGACCCTCGTCAACGGCTTCCGCCCGGTCGACGCCCTCCCGGCGTCGGTGTGGTCGGCCCAGAAGAACTTCCCGATCATCTCCACCGACGGCACCCAGCTCGGTGCCGCGGCGACCGGGTACCTGGACGCCAACAAGGCCACCCTGGTCACCGGCTTCGCCGCCGGTGGTGCCACCGCCATCCCGGAGACCGTCGTGACCGCGGCCGAGACTGCCGGTGGCGCCTCCGCCAGCAACCAGGGCTTCGCTGTCGCTGGTGGCGGTACGGCTGTCGCTTCGGTCTCCGGTGTGACCGACGCTACGTCGACCCGTGGCGCCCTCACCTACACGGTGACCGGCCTGCCCGCCAACAGCACCGTCGCCATCAACCTGTTCCCGGCGACCGGTACCGGCGCCCCGACGGTCGGTGCCAACGGCTCCGTCACCTTCACCGCTCCGCAGAGCGGTGGCAGCGCCGTGGCCGGCCAGGCCCAGGGCGCCCGCACCGGCAGCGCGACCACCGCCTTCATCACCTCGGTGAACGGCGTCCCGGTCTCCGGCACCACGACTGCTGCCATCAACAGCGTCAACACCGGCGCCAACGGCACCCTGACCTTCGTGGTCAACAGCTACGGCCCCGACTCGGTGGTCCCGGTCGTCTTCGCCAACTCGGCGAGCGGCAACAACGCGCTCGACGTCAGCGCCGCTGGCGTCCCGTCCGAGGCCTTCGGTGTCGGCCCCGCCGCCACCTGGACCGCGCCGGCCGCTGGTGCGGGCACCTACGGAGACGCGACTAACCCGCTCGTTGTCGCATCCGTGAACAAGACGGCCAGCACCTTCTCTGCTGCCCGCGCCGCCAGCACCGGTGTGACCGCCATCGCGCCGGCCACGTTCACCTACGACAGCAACGACACCTTCTTCGTTGGCGCGTCGCAGGTGACGCAGGCGGTCTTCGCTGCGGCCCTCAGCCGCAACGACACCGTGTACGCCACCATCGCTACGGACCCGTCGCTGCCCAGCACCTTCAACCTGGTCGACGCGGCTCCCACCGCGCCGGGCTCCCAGGCCGTGGTCGCCGGCACCCCGGCCAACACGGCCCGCAACGTCACCTTCGCGGACGTGGCGGCTGACAGCTACAACGTCTACCGCGCGACGGTCCCCTCGGGTGGTTCTGCTCCGACCCCCAACGCGACCAACTACACCCGCGTGGGCACGGTCACCGACACCAACTCGACGGCCACCCCGGCGTACACCTACAGCGACACCGGGCTGACCGCGGGCACGACGTACGCGTACTTCGTGACCTCCGTCCAGGACGGCGACGAGTCGGCCTTCCCGGTCGTCGGCTCCGTGGTGACCAGCACCACGGCCGCCGCCGCCGCCGACACGACCGCTCCCACGCTGACCGACGTGCGTCTCACGACGAGCGCCGGCCTGAGCGGCACGCTGGACACTGGTGACGTCATCACTCTCGCCTTCAGCGAGCCGGTGGCGGCGCCGGCGTCGGGGACCCCCGCGATCCTGCGGGTGCGTGACGCTGACGGCAGCATCGGCAACATCAACGTCTACGGCACGGGCGCCAACGCGACCGCTGCGCAGGCCGGTGCGGCTCAGACGATCAACGGCGCCTCGGTGCCTGCGAACCAGATTGTGGTCGTCACGCTGACCGGCGCGATCGTCACCAGCGCGGCGGGGACCAACCCCGACGTGCAGATCCCGGCGACGATCACCGACCAGTCCGGCTTCGCCGACGCGGCGACCAACGCTCTCAACGTCGGCGGCAGCGCGGACGTCGTCATCGACGTCGAGAGCTGACGATCCACTGAGGCGGCCGGCCACGACGGCGACCGCCTGACGAGGAGTCACCGCTGAGAGACGGGGCCCGCGCGCACCGCGCGGG
>NZ_JBJLSF010000083.1:0-22128 GCF_050871885.1 Kineococcus aridisoli
GGCCGCCGCCCGCCGGCGGCGGCCGGGCACCTGCGCGTGCGGCGGGATCAGGCGCCGCCCTCGGCCAGCGCCACCGTCATCGGCGCGAACCCGGTGCCCGTCACGTCCACGCCCTCGGCCGTCAGCTCGTCGAGGGCCTGCTGCACGTACTCGTTGGTGAAGGCGTCCGCGTCCGGTTCCCTCGTGATGACCGTCTGCCCCTCGGCGTTCCTGGTGTCCAGCGCGATCTGCACCGTCCGCGCCCACGCGTCCTCGGAGATCAGGCCCGCCCCGCCGGGAGCCGGCCAGACGAGCTTGTTGACCTCGTTGACCTGCCACAGCTGGTGGCTGGCGCCCAGGGTGGACCCGCGGGCCACGACGACGTCGCGGGCCTGCTCGGGGTTGTCGCGGGCGAACACCCAGCCCTTGAGCGAGGCCTTGAGGAACTTGACGGTCTGCTCCTGGTAGGCGGTGTCGGCGAGCCTGTCGGTGCTCGCCCACACCGCGTCCTGCAGCATGGCGGTGCCCACCTCGTTCCAGTCCAGCACGGAGAAGTCGGCGGGGGTGAAGAGCGCACCCGTGGCCGGGTTCGTCGCCTCCAGCAGCTGGGCGAACTCGTTGTAGGTCATGGCCTGCGCGGCGTCGATGTCGCCCTGCAGCAGGCCGAGCATGTCGAACTGCTGCTGCACCAGCTCGACGTCGGCGCTCGGGTCCAGCCCGGCCGCGGTCATCGCGGCGAACAGCTCGTACTCGTTGCCGAACCCCCAGTTGCCGACCTTCTTGCCGCGCAGCCCGCCGACGTCGCCGATCCCGGCGTCGGCGAAGGAGACCTGCAGGGTCCCCGAGCGCTGGAAGACCTGCGCGACGTCGGTGATCGCGGCGCCCTGCTCGCGGGAGGCCAGCGCCTTGGGCACCCAGGCGATCGCGTAGTCGGCCTGCCCCTGCGCGAGCACCGTCTGCGGGACGATGTCGGAACCGCCCTCGAGGATCTCCACCTCCAGGCCCTCGTCGGAGTAGTAGCCCTGCTCCAGCGCGGCGAAGTACCCGGCGAACTGCCCCTGCGTCACCCACTGCAGCTGCAGCTTGACGGGGGCACCGCCGGCGCCGGCGGACGCGGGGCTCCCAGCCGCCTCCTGGTCGGCGCTGCCGCAGGCCGCGGCGGACAGGGAGAGCGCACCGCCGGCACCGGCGAGCAGGGCGGAACGGCGGGTGGGGCTGGGGCTCACGAGGACCTCCGGGGGGTGCGGGTGGGGGAGAGCAGCCGCTCCAGCAGCAGCGCGGCGAGGTATGCGAGCAGGCCGAGGGCGACCGCGCCGAGGACGTAGCACCACGCCCGCGGGTAGGCGGTGGCGCTGGCCGCCGAGGTGATGCGCGAGCCCAGGCCGTCCTGGCGGCCGCCGAAGTACTCGGCGACGACCGCCGCGATGACCGCCAGGGACGAGGCCAGCCGCAGCCCGGTGAACAGGTGCGGCACCGCGCCCGGCAGCCGCACGTGGCGGGTGACGGCCCAGTCGGAGACGGCCAGGCTGCGCATGAGCTCCGCGTGCACGGGGTCGATGCTGCGCAGGCCCCGTGCGGTGTTGACGAACAGCGGGAAGAACACCGCCACGGCGACCACCAGCCGGCGCGGCACCGGGCTGGTCGAGCCGAACATCGCGTTGAACACCGGTGCCAGGGCGACGATCGGCATGGCGTTCGCCGCGGCCGACAGCGGGCTGAGCACCTCGTCGAGCACCCGCACGCGGGCCGCCAGGACCGCGGCCACGACCCCGGCCAGCGAGCCGGCCACCAGACCCGCGAACGCGGTCGTGCCCGTCGCGAGCGCGGCGCGCACGACGTCCCCGGCCACCGGGCCGAACGCCTGCGCGACGGCCAGCGGGGAGGGCAGCACGAACGTCGCGACGCGGCCCGCGACGACCACCAGCTGCCACAGCAGCAGCACGGCCACGCCCACCAGCAGCGGCGGGGCGAGGACGTGCGCCCGCCCGCTCACCGGTCCTCCCCGTGCAGGGCGCCGGCGACGGGGGTGCGGCCGCGCAGCGCCTCGCGCACGGCGGTGATGGCGGCGAAGAACGCCGGGTGCTCGCGGCCGTCCTCGTCGCGGCTGGGCAGGTCGACGTCGACGACCCGCACGACGCGCCCCGGACGCGCCGACATGACGGCCACCTGCGTGGAGCAGAAGACGGCCTCGGCGATGGAGTGGGTGACGAGCACGACCGTGGTGCCGGTCCGCTCGCGGATCGCCAGCAGCTCAGCCTGCATCCGCTCGCGGGTCATCTCGTCGAGGGCGCCGAAGGGCTCGTCCATGAGCAGCAGGGGCGGTTCCTCCGCCAGCGACCGGGCGATCGCCACCCGCTGCTGCATCCCGCCGGACAGCTGCGCCGGCCGGGCGCCGGCGAAGTCGCCCAGCCCGACGAGGTCCAGCAGGTACCGGGCGCGCCGGGCGCGCTCGCGCCTGCCGACGCCGTGCAGCTCCAGCGGCAGCTCGACGTTGCGCTGCACGGTGCGCCACTCCAGCAGTCCCGCCGACTGGAAGGCGATGCCGTAGTGGTGCGCCAGCCGCGCCTCGTGGGCGCTGACCCCGCCGACCAGGACGGTGCCCGCGGTGGGGGTGACGAGGTCACCGATGCAGCGCAGCAGCGTGGACTTGCCGCAGCCGGACGGGCCGATGAGCGAGACGAAGGCGCCGGCCTCGACGGTGAGGTCGACGCCGGACAGCGCGAGCACCTCGCCCGAGGCGGTGGCGAAGCGCTGCTCCAGGCCGGTGACCTGCACGGCGGGGGTGCTCACGGGTTTCCTCCAGGTCCACGTCCGCGGCGCAGCAGCAGGACGTCCAGCAGGGACACGAGCGCGGCGGCCAGCAGCCCCAGCAGGGCTGCGCCGAGGATCGCCGCGTACAGCCGGCCCGGCGAGGACGTGGCCTGCTGGGCGTACTCCAGGACGAGGCGGCCGATGCCGCCGCGGGTGCCGGTGGAGATCTCCGCGACGATCGAGCCGACGACGGCCTGGGCGGCCGCGAGGCGCAGCGCCGGCACGAGGAAGGGCACGCACGCGGGGAAGCGCAGCCGCAGCAGCGTCTGGCGCCGCGTCGCCGCGAGGCTGGTGAACAGCTCCTGCTCCGCGCCGCCGGGGGCCTGCAACCCGCGCAGGGCGCCCAGGGCGACGGGGCAGGAGGCCAGGAAGGCGGAGACGGCGACGACCGAGGTCCACGGCTGCCAGGTCAGCGTCGGCGTCAGCGCGAGCCTGCCGCCCCAGGCGGCGACGAGCGGGGCGACGGCGATGACGGGCACGGTCTGGCTCAGGACGACGTAGGGCAGCAGGCCCCGCTCGAGCAGGCGGGAGCGCTGCATGGCGACCGCCAGCAGGAGGCCGGCGGCGGAGCCCAGCAGCCAGCCGCCGGCCGCCATCCGCAGCGTCCCGGCGGCCGCGCTCAGCACCGCCACGCCCACGGTGCGCGCGCCGGGCACCGCCACCTCCGGCTCGCCGAGCGTGGCGAGGACCTCGCCGACCCCCGGCATGGAGCGCGGGTCCGCCCGGGGCAGGACGCGCTGCCCGCCGACCTCGAGGCCCTGCACCGGCCCGAACGCCCGGTACAGCTCCCAGGCCAGCAGCAGCGCCGCGACCCCGGCCAGCGCCGTGGCGGTGCGGCGCAGCCCCGGCACCAGGCGCGCGGTGGGGCGCGCCCCGGCCGGCGCCGGTGCGGCCGGCCGCGCCGGTCGGTCGGCGAGCAGTCCGCTCACGCCGGCTCCCGCGAGAGGGCGGGGACCTGCTCGGCCAGGGCCGGCAGCACGAGGTCGCCGTAGGCGCGCAGCGTCTGCTCCTTGGCGTCGTGCTGCAGGTAGAGCGCGAACTGGTCGACGCCCAGGGCCTGCAGGTCGCGCAGCCGGGCGACGTGCTCGGCGGGGGAGCCGAGCAGGCAGAAGCGGTCGACGACCTCGTCGGGGACGAAGTCGGCGTGGGTGTTGCCCACCCGGCCGTGCTGGTTGTAGTCGTAGCCCTCGCGGCCGGCGATGTAGTCGGTGAGCGCCGCGGGCACCGGGTTGGCGCCGCCGCCGTCGGTGCCGTAGCGCTCGACGATGTCGGCCACGTGGTTGCCCACCATCCCCCCGAACCAGCGGCACTGGGCGCGGGCGTGCTCCAGCGCGGCGGCTCCGCCGTCGGTGACGTAGGCCGGGGCGGCCACGCAGACCTTCACGCTGTCGGGGTCGCGGCCGGCCGCCGCCGCGGCGTCCTTCACGGCCTTGATCGTCCAGGCCGCGATGTCGGGGTCGCCCAGCTGCAGGATGAACCCGTCGGCCACCTCGCCGGTCAGCGCCAGCGCCTTCGGCCCGTAGGCCGCGACCCAGACCTCCGTGGGTGCGCCGGGGTGCTCGCGCGCCCACGGCAGGCGCACCGTCTGCCCGCGGTGCTGCACGGGCCGGCCGTTGGCCAGCTCCCGGATGACGTGCACCGCCTCGCGCAGGGTCGCCAGGGTCGTCGGCCTGCCCGACAGCGTGCGCACGGCGGAGTCGCCCCGGCCGATCCCGCAGATCGTGCGCGGGCCGTACATCTCGTTGAGCGTGGCGTACGTCGAGGCCGTGACGGACCACTCGCGGGTGGCGGGGTTGGTGACCATCGGCCCGACGACGACCTTGCGGGTAGCGTTGAGGATGGCCGAGTGGATGACGTACGGCTCCTGCCACAGCACGTGGGAGTCGAAGGTCCAGACGTGGGTGAACCCGTACGTCTCGGCCAGCCGGGACAGCTCGACGACGCGGCCGGCGGGGGGAGTGGTCTGCAGGACGACACCGAAGTCCACTTCGGGGTTCCTCCTTCTCGGTCGGCGGGGGCTCAGCGCAGGTACTGCGACAGCCCGCGGGGGACGAAGCGCCCGTGGCCGGGGCTGCCGGAGAACGTGCCGCGGTCGACGACGACGCGCCCGCGGGAGAGCACCGTGCGCACCGCGCCCGTCAGCTCGAAGCCCTCGAACGCGGAGTAGTCGATGTTCATGTGGTGCGTGGCCGCGCTGATGCGGGTGGTGGCCCGCGGGTCGTAGACGACGACGTCCGCGTCCGAGCCGGGGGCGATCGTCCCCTTGCGCGGGTACATCCCGAACATCCGCGCCGGGGTGGTGGAGCACGTCTCCACCCAGCGCTGCAGCGACAGGTGCCCGTCGACGACGCCCTGGTGGACGAGGTCCATCCGGTGCTCGACCCCGCCCATCCCGTTGGGGATCCTCGAGAAGTCCCCGCGCCCCAGCTGCTTCTGGTCCGCGAAGCAGAACGGGCAGTGGTCGGTGGAGACCACGGCCAGGTCGTCGGTGCGCAGGCCCTTCCACAGGTCGGCCGCGTGCGGCTCGAACTTCGAACGCAGCGGCGTGGAGCAGGCGTACTTGGCCCCCTCGAAGCTGCCCGGCCCGCCGGCGCCGAGGTGGTCCTCCAGCGTCAGGTACAGGTACTGCGGGCAGGTCTCGGCGAACACGTTGCGACCCTCGCTGCGGGCGGCGGCGATGCGCGCCAGCGCCTGGGAGGCGGAGACGTGCACGACGTACAGCGGGGTGCCGCCGGCCACCTCGGCGAGAGCGATGGCCCGGTTGGTCGCCTCCGCCTCCATCGCCGCCGGCCGGGTCAGCCCGTGGAACACCGGGTCCACGTCGCCGCGGGCCAGCGCCTGCTGCACGAGGACGTCGATGGCGGTTCCGTTCTCGGCGTGCATCATGACGACGGCGCCGTTGTCGGTGGCGCGCTGCATGGCCCGCAGGATCTGCCCGTCGTCGGAGAAGAACACCCCCGGGTAGGCCATGAACAGCTTGAAGCTGGTGATCCCCTCGTGGGCGACGAGGGAGTCCATCGCCTTCAGCGAGTCCTCGTCCACCCCGCCGAGGATCATGTGGAACCCGTAGTCGACGAACGAGTTCCCCGCCGCCTTGGCGTGCCAGGCCTCCAGCGCCTGCTCGACGACCTCCCCGTTGCGCTGCACGGCGAAGTCCACGATCGTCGTCGTGCCGCCGAAGGCGGCGGCGCGGGTGCCGGTCTCGAAGGTGTCGGAGGCCTCCGTCCCGCCGAAGGGCATCTGCATGTGCGTGTGCACGTCGACCCCGCCGGGCAGCACGTAGCAGCCGGAGGCGTCGATCCGCTCGTCGACGGCGAGCTCCGCTCCGCCGCCGGGGGCCAGCAGGGCGAGGACCACCTCGCCCTCGACGAGGACGTCGGTGGGGGTGGCGCCGGTGGCCGAGACCAGCGTGCCCCCGGAGATCAGCGTGCGCGCCGTGCGCGTCGTCCCCGCCGTCACGGCCGCACCAGGTCCCCGTAGGAGTCGGGTCGGCGGTCGCGGTAGAACTGCCAGTCGGTGCGGGCCCGGCGGATCAGGTCCATGTCCAGGTCGCGGATCAGCAGCTCCTCCTCGGTGCCGCTGGCCTTCTGGCCGACGAAGTTCCCCTGCGGGTCGACGACGTAGCTGGTGCCGTAGAAGGCGACGGCGTCGTCACCGAACTCGCCGGTCTCGGCGCCGACACGGTTGGGCACCGCCACGAAGTAGCCGTTGGCCCCGGCCGCGGCGGGCTGCTCCAGCTCCCACAACCGGTTCGACAGCCCCGGCTTGGAGGCGTTGGGGTTGAAGACGATCTCCGCGCCCGCCAGGCCCAGCGCGCGCCAGCCCTCGGGGAAGTGCCGGTCGTAGCAGATGTACACGCCGATGCGGCCCGCCGAGGTCTCGAACACCGGGTACCCCAGGTTGCCGGGGCGGAAGTAGAACTTCTCCCAGAACTTCTCGACGTGCGGGATGTGGTGCTTGCGGTACTTGCCCAGGTACCTGCCGTCGGAGTCGACGACGGCGGCGGTGTTGTAGAGGACCCCCGGCATCTCCTCCTCGTAGACGGGCAGCACCATCACGATGCCCAGTTCGGCGGCCAGCGCCTGGAAGCGCGCCACGGTCGGGCCGGGCACGGACTCGGCGTAGTCGTAGTACGCGGCGTCCTGGGTGATCCCGAAGTAGGGCCCGTAGAACAGTTCCTGGAAGCACACGACCTTCGCGCCGGCCTCGGCGGCGGCCCGCGCGTGGTCCTCGTGCGCCTTGACCATGCTCTCCTTGTCGCCCGTCCAGGCGGCCTGCACGAGCGCGATGCGCAACGTCGTCATGGCGGACAGGGTTCCGCGGGCGACGGATCCGTCACAAGAACGTCCCGGCACGCGTTTCCCCCCGTACTGTGTGCAGATGCACAGCGTGGGAAACGCGGCCGAAACGGCCGCCGTGCGGTCGGTGCTGCTGGAACTGCTCGGCGACGTCGACGCCATCGCCGAGCGCTTCGTCGTGGCCCTCACCCAGGTCGTGCCGTACTCCGACGGCGCCGTCGACCGCGCGCAGCTGCTGGCCGACGGGGTGAACACCTACGAGCGGGTGCTGCGCCGGCTGGTCGGGATGCCGGTGCCGGAGCGGTTCGTGGAGCTCTCCCGCGGGCTCGGCCGCCACCGCGCGCAGCTGGACGTGCCGCTGTCCGCGGTGACCACCGGCACGCGGCTGCACTTCCGCATCGTGTGGGAGGAGCTGGCCGAGCGGCTGC
Source organism: Kineococcus aridisoli (assembly GCF_050871885.1). NCBI lineage: Bacteria > Bacillati > Actinomycetota > Actinomycetes > Kineosporiales > Kineosporiaceae > Kineococcus > Kineococcus aridisoli. The sequence continues at coordinate 7,517 of NZ_JBJLSF010000083.1, forward strand.
CGCCGGACGCGCTCGTGGCGATGGTGACGCTGCCCGTGCAGCTGTGGCAGGCCGTCGAGGAGCACTCCACCGACGTGCAGATCGGCTACCACGAGGCCGCGACCGCGCTGGCCTTCGAGCGCGACCGCGACCGCCGCCGCGTCGTCGAGGCGTTCCTCGACTCCGACGGCGAGGACGGCGAGCTGCTGGCGCGTGCGGCCGGCGTCCTGGGCGCGGGGACGGGCGACGACGTGTTCGTCGCCTTCGTGCCGGGCCGCGCCCGGCAGGCGGTGACCGCGCTGGCCGCGCGGGGCGGTGTGCACCTGCACGAGTGGCACGGCGGGACGGTCGTGCTCGCCCACCGCCCGCGGGGCACCTGGCCGCTGGACGCCGGAACCTCCGGGCGGCCCGTCGTGCCCGCCGCCCTGCGGGCGGTGCCCTGCGGGGTCGGCCCGCTGGCGCACGGGGTGGGCCGGGTGCCCCGGGCGCTGCGCGTCGCCCAGCAGGTGGCGGGGGCGCTGCCCGCGACCGCGGCGGCGCCGGCCCGGCTGGCCGGCGCGGCGGTCGCGGTGGCCGCCTCGGCGCTCGGCGGGCTGCGCGAGGACCTGGCCCGCGACGTGCTGCACGAGCTGCTCGTGCTGGCCCCGCCCGAGCGCGACCGGCTGCTGGAGACCGTGGACGCCTACGCGGCCACCGGCTCGGTCGCCACCACCGCCGAGCGGACGTTCTGCCACCGCAACACCGTGCTCAACCGGCTGCGCCGGGTCGCCGAGTGCACGGGGCTGGACATCACCGTCCCCGCCCAGGCGTCCGTGCTGCTGCTCGCGCTCACCGCCTGGCGCTGGCAGGACGGCTGAGCGCGTGCGGTGCGGGCGGGTCCTCCACCACCCCCGCCCGTGCGGGCGGCTGCGAGGATGGCGCGGTGCACCGCAGCAGCAGGCGCGCCGCCGCGCTGGCGGCCCTCGCCGCCGCGCCCGTCGTCGCGGGCGCGCTCGCGGTGCTCGTGGACCTCGCCCACCTGCGGGCCTCCCGCACCGGGCTGGACGGAGCGCCCCGGGTCGTGCCCGAGGCGGTGCTCGTCCTGGGCTTCCCCTCCCGGCCCGGCGGGGCCGTGCACCCCGTGCAGCGCTGGCGCACCGCGATCGCGGTGCGCACCGGGGAGCCGGCCCGCACGCTGCTGGTCTTCTCCGGCGCGGCCCCGGAGGGCGGCGGAGCGGGCGGCCCGAGCGAGGCGGCGGTGATGGCCGGGTGCGCGCGCGACGAGTTCGGCTGGCCCGCCGACCGGATCGCGCTGGAGGAGTCGGCGCGCAGCACGTGGGAGAACGTCGCGCTCAGCCTGCCGCACCTGCAGGGGGCGGCGACGATCGCGGTCGCCTCCTCACCGGTGCACGCGCTGCGCGCGCGGCGCTACCTCGCCCAGCAGCGTCCCGACCTCGCCGCGCGGCTCGTGCCCGCCGACGACCACCGGGCGGGTGAGCAGCTGCGGTGGAAGGCCGCGACGCTGGCCTACGACCTCGCCCGCTCGCTGCGGCTGCGCCTGCCCTCAGGGCTGGCGGCGTTCGACGCGCCACGCGCCCGCGTCGTCGAGCGCGGCCGGCTGCCCGCTGGTGCTGACGAACACCAGCCGGTCGTGCAGCCGTGAGGTGCGGCCCTGCCAGAACTCCACCTCGCGGGCCCGCACGAGGTACCCGCCCCAGTGCGGCGGGGTCGGCACGTCGGCCGGGGACCCGGTGTCCGGCCAGCGGCGGCGCAGCTGCGCCTCGCGCTCGTGCAGCGCCGCCGCCGACTCCACCGGCTGCGACTGCTCGCTCGTCCACGCGCCGATGCGCGAGCCGTAGGGCCGGGAGGTGAAGTACGCCTCGGTCTGCGCCCGCGGCACCTGCTCGGCGCTGCCGCGCACGGCGACCTGCCGGTGCAGGCCGTGCCAGCAGAACAGCAGCGCCACCCGCTCGTCGTGGGCGATGGCCCGCGCCTTGCGGGAGCGGTAGCCCGTGTAGAAGGCGAAGCCCCGCGCGTCGAGCGCCTTGAGCAGCACCGTGCGGGCCGAGACCCCGTCGGCGTCGGCCGTGGCGACGGTCATGGCGTTGGGTTCCAGGACGCCGGCGTCCACCGCGGCCGAGTACCAGCGCTCGAACTGCGCGAGCGGCGTCGGGGCGAGGTCGTCGGTCCCGAAGGGCCGGTCGCCGTAGTCGATGCGGCGCTGGGCGGGGTCCTCCACGGCGCCAGCCTAGGTGCCCCGCGGCCGCGGGGCGGTCCGCGCCCGCGCCGCGGGCTCACCAGCTGCGGTCCAGCGCCTGCAGGACCGCGGTGACCGGGCTCAGCGCCGCCTGCGGCGTCCCGGGGGCGGTCGCCTCGGCGCCGCGCACCAGCGAGGCGAGCACGACCTGGCGGGTGCCGCGCCGGGCGATGCCGACGGTGCCGGCCGTGCCGTACCAGCCGGTGGCGGTCACGTGCGAGAAGCTCCAGCCGCCCGCGAGCAGCGCCGTCGGCAGCCAGGAGCGCAGCTGCAGGCGCGCCGCGGCCGGCAGCGCGGGCCCGAGCAGCAGGACCCCGTAGTCGCGCGCCAGCGCCCGCGCCGTCGTGCTGTCGCGCGGGTCCCAGGGCTCGCCGGAGGCGGACTCGGGCGCCCACCGGTCCACCCGGGTGGTCCCGTCGCCCAGGGAGCGGCAGAAGCGGGTGAGGCCGGGCGGGCCCCCGCTCAGCTGCAGGAGCAGGTTGGCGGCCGTCTCGTCGCCGCGCCCCAGCGCCGCCGTGCACAGCTGCGCCACGCTCATCCCCTCCCGCACGTGGCTGCCGGCGACGGGGGAGCCGGGGAGGACGTCGTCGGCGCCGTAGCGCACGCGGCGGGTCAGGGGGGTCGCCGTCCGCAGCAGCTGGGCGGCGGCCAGCCCCGCGGCCAGCGCCAGCAGCGGCCGCTGGTGGTGCCCGTCGTGGTCCAGCCGCCGGCCGCTGCGCAGGTCCACCGCCCACACCGCGGCGCGGGTGGCGTCGAGCTGGGCGTCCAGGTACGCACCGAGGTCGAAGGTGCGCCCGTCGCGCTCCTCCGGCTCGTCCCCGCCCTGCCGCTGCGCCCGCTCCCGCCGCTCGCGCGCGTCCTGGGCGTCCCGCGGGGTGGCGGCGAGGGCGACCAGCCCGGTCCCCAGCAGCGTGCGCCGGCGCACCAGCACGAGCACCTCCCCGCCCAGCGGTCCCTCGGACAGCGGTGTCCGCCGCCAGCCTCCACCGGCGCGGCCGGCGGCGCCAGCGGTGCGCGGTGGAGAGGTTGCGCGGCCAACCGGTGCGGACGAGGCTGGCCGGGTGCCCACCTCCAGCGACCTGCCGGGCCGGGCGGTCCCGGCGCCGGTCCCCGCCCAGCCCGGGCACCGCTCGGCCCGCGACGAGAGCGCCTCGCTGGACGCCGACGCCGTCAGCGCCTTCCTGCACGCCCCCATCGGGGTCGCCGTGTGCACGCCGGACGGGGTGGTGACCCGGGTCAACGGCGCGGTGACCCGGCTGCTGGGGTACGCGGAGGAGGAGCTGCTGGGACGGGACCTGTTCCGGCTGGTGCAGCCCGAGCTCGTCGCCGGCGCGATCGCCGCCTGCGCGGCCCTGCGCCAGCGGCCGGAGGAGACCGTGGTGCACGAGACCCGGTTCCGCTCCCGGGACGGCCGCTCGATCGACGTGCGGGTGACCACCTCCGCCGTCCGCGCCACGGCCGCCGCACCCGCGCACGCGATCATGCACCTGGAGGACGTCAGCCAGCGCGAGGACCTGCGCCGGCAGCTGGAGCACCAGGCCAGCCACGACGCGCTGACCGGTCTGGCCAACCGCGCCGCCTTCCTCGAGCAGCTGCAGCGGGCGCTGCCGCGCGGTGAGCGCCACGGCGAGCCCGTCACCGTGCTCTACCTCGACCTCAACGGCTTCAAGCAGGTCAACGACCGCTTCGGCCACGCCGCCGGGGACGAGGTGCTGCGCGGCTTCGCCGCCCACCTGCGCGGGCTGCTGCGCCCGGAGGACACCGCGGCGCGGCTGGGCGGTGACGAGTTCGCGGTGCTGTGCGAGGGCACCTCGCCCGAGCAGGCCGCGGTCGTCGCCCGGCGGCTCGCCGACGGGTTCCGCAGCACCGGGGCCGGTCCGGACGTGCTCGAGGTCGGCGTGGCCGTCGGCGTGGCCACCTCGCCGGACGCCGACGGCACCCGCCCGGGCACCGAGGACCTGCTGCACGCCGCCGACGCCGCGATGTACGCCGCCAAGTCGCGCCCGTCCCGCTAGCCGTCCCCGCGCACGCCGCGGGCGTGCCGCGGCCGCCGGGTGGCCGCCGCGGTCGCCGCGGCGGTGGTGCGGCAGACTCCGCCGCGTGGACGCTGCCGGCCGGGCCCTCGCCGCGGCCCTGGGCGTGCGGCCCACCGACCGCGTGCGGCCACCGCTCGACGACCCCGCCCTGGGCGTCGACGTGCCGGCGCGGCCGCGGCGGGCCTGGGCGCACCGGCTGGTCGTGGTGGGTGATTCCCTGACGCAGGGTTTCCAGCACTACGCCGTGCACGCCACCGACCTCAGCTGGCCCGCGCTGGTCGCCGACCGGCTGGGCGCGCGGTTCGCGCACCCGGTCGACCGCGGTCCCGGCGGCTACCCGCTGAACCTGGAGCTCCTGGCCCGGCGCGTCCTGGGGCGCCCGGCACCGGCCGGGCTCGTCGCGGGGTACCGCTACCTGCGGCAGGTCGAGCGGTGCTACGAGCGCCCGCTGCCGCCCGGGCCGGGAGCGCGCCACGAGAACCTCGGCGTGTGGGGCTGGGACCTGCGCGACGTCCTGTCGCGCACCGCGGACACCGAGCGGGCCCGCGTCGGCCCGCCGGGCCCCTCGCCGCTGGTCGACGACGCGCAGGCGCGGGCCGCGGTGCAGGTCCTCTCCGGCGCCCGCGACCGCGCCGGCCGCGCGCTCGGGCCGCTGGAGGCCGCCCAGGAACTGGGCGCGGACCCCGGTGGCATCGAGACGCTGTGCGTGTGGCTGGGTTCCAACAACGCGCTGGGCAGCGTGGTGCGCCTGGACGCGGTGCCCAGCGGGCCGGGTTTCCGCGACCTGACCGCCAAGGCCCGGTACACGGTGTGGACGGTGGAGCACTTCCGCGCCGAGCTGGAACTGCTCGCGGCCCGGGTGGAGCGCGTCGACGCCGACCACGTGCTCTGGGCGACCGTCCCGCACGTGACGATCCCGCCCGTCACCCGCGGGCTCGGCGGCCCGCTGCCGGGACTGCCGCGGTACTTCAGGTTCTACGGCAGGCCCTGGAAGAGCGACCGGACGTTCGACCCCGACCGCGACCGGCACCTGACGGGGGGCCAGGTGTGGGCCGTCGACCTCGCCGTCGACGAGTACAACCGCGCGCTCGTGCAGGTGGTCGAGCGTGCCCGCCAGGCCGGGCGGGACTGGCGGGTCGTGGACCAGGGGGCCGTCCTGGACCGGCTCGCGGTGCGCCGCAACGACGAGCTGGAGGCGCGCCCGGTGGAGTTCCCGCCGTGGCCGCTGCCGGCGGAGCTGCGCGACCTCGACACCCGGTTCTTCGGCACCGACGAGGCGGGGAACCGCACGCGGGGCGGTCTCTTCGGCCTGGACGGCATCCACCCCACGACGTGCGGGTACGGGATCGTCGCCCAGGAGTTCACCCGCGCGATGCACGCCGCCGGGGTGGAGTTCACCGCGGGACCGGACCTCGACTTCGCCGCGCTGCGCCGCCGCGACAGCCTCGTCCGCTCCCCGCCGCCGGGCCTGGACGCGGTGCTGCGCCGCATCGACCGGTGGGACCAGCGCCTCGGGGTGCTCAGGCGGTGGCTGCCCGGCCGGTGCGGCGCAGCGCCGGCCGGCGCTCAGGCCGGTGCGTGAAGGGGCGAGCTCACTCGCCGATCTTCTGGTCGGCGGACTCCTGCGCCTTGTCGACCTGGCCGTCGAGCTTGCCGCCGCTCTTCTGGTCGACGGCGTCGCCCGCCTTGTCGATGCCGGCGTCGCTGGCCTTCTCGGTGATGTCGTCCAACCCGGGCACGGCGCTCTCCTCCTCCTGCGACTGCCCGGACACGGCGTCCGGGGCGGTGGCACCACTGTCCGCCGGGGCCCGCGGGCCCGCACCTCGAGCGCGGGCCCGCGCTGGGGATGCCGCCGCGCGGTCACCGCCGTAGCGTGCGCAGCGGTGCAGGACCGGCGAGGAGGAAGGCGATGGACGTGACGCACAAGGCCCGCGGAGTCCTGGCCAGCGCGCGCGAGGCGGCAGGCCGCGTGCTGCCCGGCCGGGCGGCGGAGAAGAACCCCCTCGACCCCAGCAGGCCGGGACCGCACGGGGTGTCGCAGACGCTGACGATCGCCCGCCCGCCGCAGGAGGTGCTCACCGCCTGCCGCGACCCGCGGGTGCTCTCCCGGCTGCTGGGCGACCTCGGCCGCGTCGAGACGGGGGAGGGGGACCGGATCACCTTCGTCCTCAGCAGCGAGGGCGAGGAGATGTCGGTGGACACCCGTGCCGTCGAGCGCGAGGACGGGGTCGAGTTCCGCCGCCTGGCGGACCCCGTCGCCGGGGACGGGGACGCCGAGGTCGCCCGTCCCGAGGACGACACCGAGGGCGGCCCGACCGGGGCGGCGGGGGAGTCCGCGCTGCTGGCCGTGCGGGTGCTGCCCGCTCCGCGCGACCTCGGCTCCGAGGTCCGCTTCGAGCTCGACCTGCCCGCCGGCGCCGTCGCCTTCACGCTGCTCTACCGGCTGCGCGCGCTGCTGCAGACCGGTGAGATCCCCACCCTGCGCCCCCAGCCCGCCGCACGCGAGGAGGACCGCTGATGCGCGCACTCGTCTGGAACGGCGTGAACGACCTCGCCGTCGAGACCGTCGACGACCCGACGCTGATCAACCCGCACGACGTCCTGCTGGAGGTGACCCTGACGACGACGTGCGGCTCGGACCTGCACTTCATCGACGGCTACCTGCCCGGCATGCGCTCCGGCGACGTCTTCGGCCACGAGTTCATGGGGGTCGTCGTGGCGGTGGGCCCGCAGGTCCAGCGGGTCGCGGTCGGCGACCGCGTCGTCGTGCCCTCGTTCATCGCCTGCGGGAACTGCTGGTACTGCGAGCGGCAGATGTACTCGCTGTGCGACACGACCAACCCCAACGCGGCCGCCCAGCAGCCGCTGCTGGGGTACCCCTCCGGCGGGATCTACGGCTACACCCACCCTTTCGGCGGGTACGCCGGTTCGCACGCGCAGTTCGTGCGGGTGCCCTTCGGCGACGTCAACTGCTTCGCCGTCCCCGACGGCGTCAGCGACGTGCAGGCCCTGTTCGCCTCCGACGCGGCGCCGACGGGGTTCATGGGCGCGGACTTCTGCGACATCACCCCCGGTGACACGGTGGCCGTCTTCGGCGCGGGGGCCGTGGGGCTGATGGCCGCCCGCGGCGCGCAGCTGGCCGGTGCCGAGCGCGTCATCGTCGTGGACCGGCTGCCCGAGCGGCTGGAGCTGGCCCGCACCCGGCTGGGCGCCGAGACGATCGACTACTCGCAGACCGACAGCGTCCAGGAGGTGCTGCGCGAGAGCACCGGCGGGCGCGGACCGGACGCCGTCGTCGAGGCCGTCGGGATGGAGGGCCACGGGACCGGCGTGCAGCAGGCCGTCGACCGGGTCAAGCAGGCCGTGCGGGCCGAGACCGACCGGGCGACACCGCTGCGGGAGGCGGTCCTGGCCTGCCGCAAGGGCGGGGTCGTCGCCGTCCTCGGCGTCTACGGCCTCACCGACTCCTTCCCCACGGGGGTGGTGCTCAACAAGGGCCTGACCATCCGCGCCGCCCAGCAGCACGGGCAGCGCTACGTCCCGCGGCTGCTGCAGCACCTGGCGGCGGGCGAGCTCGACACCGCGTTCCTGGCCACGCACGAGATGCCGCTGGAGGACGCGGTGCGCGGGTACGAGATGTTCAAGGAGAAGGAGGACGGCTGCCTGCGGGCAGTGTTCCGTCCGTGAGCTGAGGAGAGTCGTGACCACACCCACCGAGAACCCCGGTTCGTCCCAGGCGGCGGAGTCGCCCACCGAGAACGGCTACGGCAACGACACCGGCTTCGCCGCGGAGGCCGAGGAGGCCGACGAGCAGACCGGCGGCCAGTCCGGCGAGCAGTCCGGCGAGCAGCCCGGCAGCTGAGGAGCACCGCGAGGCCGGCGCGGCGGGCCGGGGACGGGAGACCGTCCCCGGCCCGTCGCCATCCCGGCGGGGTGCCGTCTGTCCGGGTGGCGTCTCAGCGCGGCGAGGGCGGACCCGCCGCGGGGGCCCGGCCGCTGCGGGGCGGCGCGGGTGCGGCGGCGCGCTGCACGGCCCGGCGCACGGCCGGTGAGGCGATGGGCACCAGCGGCAGGGGTGCGGGCGGTGCCGCGGGCTCCGGCGGTGCCGCGGGCTCCGGCGGTGCCGGGGGAGCGGCGGCGTAGCCGGCGAGGGCGCCGAACAGCAGCGCGAGGGGCACGGCAGCGGCGACGAGCCCGGGGCGCGGGGCCCGGCCGGCCTCCACGGCCCAGGGGACGAGCGTCAGGCTGGCGAACGAGGCGGCGGCGACGGTGACCGCCCTGCGCGTGCCGAACCCCTGCATGCCGAACCCCCGCACGCCCCGCTCCTCCCCGCCCTCGCGTTCCTCCCGTCCAGCATCACCCGGCGCTCGCCGCGGGCGCCACTCCTCGCGCGTCGCCGCCGGAGGGGCTCAGACCCGGAAGGAGTCCACCGAGGCGCGCAGGTCGCCCACGGTCGCGGTGAGCTGCTGGACGGCCTGCGCGACCTGGTCCACGTGGTGGCGGCTGGACTCGCTGGCACCGGCCACGGTCGCGACGGTCCCGGCGATCTCCTCCGAGCCCGCCGCCGCGGCGGCCACGTTGCGGGCCATCTCGGCGGTGGTGGCCGTCTGCTCCTCCACGGCGGCGGCGATGGTGCTCTGGTGCTGGTCGATGCTGCCGATGATCGAGGAGATCTCCTCGATCGCCGCGGCCGCGTCCGCGGTGCCCGTCTGGATGGCGGCGACCTTGTCGACGATGTCGTGGGTGGCCTCGGCGGTCTGCTGGGCGAGCTCCTTGACCTCGCTGGCGACGACGGCGAAGCCCTTGCCGGCGTCCCCGGCGCGGGCGGCCTCGATGGTGGCGTTGAGGGCCAGCAGGTTGGTCTGCTCGGCGATGGCGGTGATGGTCTTGACGACCGAGGCGATCTGCTCGGAGGCCTGGCTGAGGGCGGCGACCGCGCTGGAGGTGGTCGAGGCCGTCTCGACGGCCCGGCGCGAGACCTCGGCGGCGGCGGCCGTGCCGTGGGCGATCTCGCGGATCGAGGTGCCCATCTCCTCGGCGCCCGCCGCCAGCGTCGCCACGTTGCCGGAGACCTCCGCGGCGGTCGCCGAGACGGTGCCGGTGCGCTGCGCGGTCTCGGTGTTCGCGGCCTGCAGGTCGGTGGCGGTGCGGCTGAGCGCCTCGGCCATGTCGGCCACCTGGCGGGCGCCGGCGCCCACGCCGGTCACGGTGGCGCGGGTGCTGGCGACCGCCTCGCGCAGGGCGGCGGCGACGTCGGTGAGCTCGTCGGCGCCGTCGACGGCGGGGGTGACCGTGAGGTCGCCGGCCGCGATGGCGCGCACCTGCTCGACGATGCGGTGCAGCGGGCGGGTCAGGCTGCGGGTGACCACGACGAGCAGCCCGACGGCGAGCACCGCGGCCAGCGCCATCGCGGTGAGCAGCAGCGTGCGGCTGCGCTGGGCGGCCGCGGCGGCCTCGGCCTGGGCGGCGTCGCTGCGCTGCTGCGCGGAGTCGCGCAGCTGCTGGGTGAGCTCGAGGATCCTGCCGTAGGCGGTGTAGCCGTTGCCGAGGATCTCCTCCTCGGCGGCGGCGAGGTCCCCGGCGCGGTACAGCTCCACGGCCCGGTCGTCGGAGGTGAAGTAGGTCTTCCACTCCGCCTGCATCTCAGCGTCGGCCGCCTGCTCCGCGGCGGTCATCACCGCGGTGGGCGTGGTCCGCAGGTGGGCCAGCAGGGCCTCCTTGTCGGCCAGGAAGCCGGCGCGGTTGCCGCTGCCGGGGGAGATCGCCTCCGCGGCGCCCAGGCGGTAGCTGTCCCAGGCGTAGGCGACCTGCCAGCCGGAGATGTCCGCGTCGTAGTAGCGGATCGTCTCGACGTAGGAGACCAGCTGCGTCAGGTCGCGCACGTGCTCGGCGGCCTCCCGCTGGCGGGCGGTGCCGGCCAGGCCGACGGAGCCGACGGCGAGGAGCAGGGCGAGCAGGGACCCGAAGGCCAGCGAGAGCCGGGCTCCCACCTTCGTGCGGCGGACCGCGGACATCGGCTCTTCCTTCCCGTGCGGGTCGACGAGGTGCGCCCGCTCCGGCGGCGGTGCTCCCGCTCCATCGGCGGGCGGGCGCCCCGGCTGAAGCCGCACGCGGCGCCGCCCCGCCGGTGCGTCCGCTGACGGGGCCGGGCGCCGCCCTGTACGGTGCCTGCGAACGTTCGCAGACGCGCGGGCGGCGGCGGAGGGGGTGGTGCGTGCGCACGGGTCGGCCGCCCACCATGCGCGACGTCGCCGCGCAGGCCGGGGTCAGCGTCAGCACCGTCTCGCGCGTGGTGAACCGCGAGCGCTACGTCGACGAGGCCACCCGCGAGCGCGTCGAGCAGGCCGTGGCCGCCCTCGGCTTCCTGCGCAACGACAGCGCCCGCGCGCTGCGGCCCGGCCAGCGCACCTCGCTGCTGGCCCTGGTGGTCGAGGACCTCACCAACCCCTTCTCCGCCGAGCTCGCCCACGGCGTCGAGCTCGCCGCCTCGGCCGCGGGGTACGTGCTGCTGCTGCTGTCCACCGGCCTCGACGAGCACGGCCGGCGCGACCGGGCGCGCGAGCGCGAGATCGTCGAGGAGCTGCTGCGCCGCCGCGTCGAGGGGGTCCTGCTCGTGCCGGCCGCCGACGACGCCGACGGCCTGTACGCCGACCTCGCCGCCCGCACGCCCGTGGTCTTCGTCGACCGGCTGCCGCGCGGGGTGAGCGGTGACGTCGTGCTGCTCGACAACTCCGGCGGCGCCCGCCGCGTCACCGAGCTGCTGCTGGCGCGCGGGCACCGGCGCATCGGCTACGTCGGCGGCGACCGCGGCACGGCGCCCGGCTCGCGGCGCCTGGCCGGCTTCCGCGCCGCCCTGCGCGCCGCCGGGGTCGCCGAGGTCCCCGCGCTGCTCGCCTTCGGCAACCGCAGCAGCGAGGACGCGCGGGCGGCCACCGCGGCGCTGCTGGCGGACCCCGAACCCCCCACCGCCCTCTTCTGCGACAACAACCGCATGACCGTGGGTGCGCTGATCGCCGTCCACCGCGCCCGTGCCGACGTCGTCCTGGCCGGTTTCGACGCCGTCGAGCTCGCCGAGGTGCTCGTGGACCGGGTCGCGCTGGTCACCTACGACCCGGTCGACGTGGGCCGGCGGGCCGCCCGCCAGCTCGTCGACCGGATCGCCGGCTCGACCGCGCCCGCGCGGCGCACCACCGTGCCCGTCGGCCTCGCCGAGTCCGGCGAGCCCACGACCACCCGGGTCGACCACCCGGGCTGACCGCCCGACCGCCGACACGTCGAGGAGGACGTCCGTGCACGACCAGCGCTCCACCACCGAGGCCCGGCTCGAACGGGCCCTCGCCCAGCGCATCGCCCCCGCGGTGCACACCCCGGGGGTCCCCGTGGAGGTGGCGGCCTGGCACGCGCCGGGGGAGCCCGTCCCCGTCGCCGAGGGCCTGGCCGCCGCCTTCGAGCCGTTCGCCGTCGGGCGGGCGTGGGGGCCGCCGTGGAGCACGACGTGGTTCCGCCTGCGCGGGCAGGTGCCCGAGCGGTTCGCCGGGCGCGAGGTGGAGGTCGTCTTCGACCTCGGCACCGACGCGCGCAACGTCGGGTTCCAGGCCGAGGGCCTGGTCTACACCGCCGACGGCCGGGCGGTGAAGTCCATCAACCCGCTCTCGACGTGGATCCCGGTGCCCGCGGGCACCACGACGTTCGAGTTCTACGTCGAGGCCGCGGCCAACCCCGACGTCCTGGGCGGAGGGGGGCAGGCGTTCGAGCCCACCCCGCTCGGCGACGTGCTCACCGCCCCCCGCGACCCGCTGTACGTGCTGGCCCGCGCCGAGGTCTGCGCGCGCGAGGGCGAGGTCGCCGACCTGCTCGCCGACCTGGAGGTGCTCGGCGGGCTCATGCTCGAGCTGCCGCTGGAGGACGCGCGCCGCTGGGAACTGCTGCGCGGGGTCGACGCGTGCCTGGACGCCCTCGACCCGCACGACGTGGCCGGGACGGCCGCCGCCGCGCGCGCGGTGCTCGCCCCGCTGTTCGCCTCCCCCGCACGGGCCTCCGCCCACCGCGTCAGCGCGGTCGGGCACGCGCACATCGACTCCGCCTGGTTGTGGCCGCTGCGCGAGACGGTGCGCAAGGTGGCGCGCACCACCGCGAACGTCACCCAGCTCATGGACGTCCACCCGTCCTTCGTCTACGCGATGAGCTCGGCCCAGCAGTTCGCCTGGATCGCCGAGCACCGCCCCGAGGTCCACGAGGAGGTGCGGGCGCGCATCGCCGAGGGGCGCTTCGTCCCGGTCGGCAGCATGTGGGTGGAGTCCGACACCAACATGGTCGGCGCGGAGGCGATGGCCCGGCAGTTCCTGGAGGGCAAGCAGTTCTTCGCCCAGGAGTACGGCGTCGACACCGAGGAGGCGTGGCTGCCGGACTCCTTCGGCTACTCCGCGGCGCTGCCGCAGATCATGAAGCTCGCCGGCGTCCGCTGGTTCCTCACCCAGAAGATCTCCTGGAACACCGAGAACCGCTTCCCGCACCACACCTTCGACTGGGAGGGCATCGACGGCACGCGGATCTTCACCCACTTCCCGCCCGTCGACACCTACAACTCCGAGCTGTCGGCGAAGGAGCTCGCGCACGCCGCCCGCAACTTCTCCGAGAAGGGCCGCGCCACGACCTCGCTGGTCCCCTTCGGCTGGGGCGACGGCGGCGGCGGACCCACCCGCGAGATGCTGGCCCGCGCCGACCGCCTCGGCGACCTCGACGGCTCGCCCCGGGTCTCGCTGCACTCCCCGCGGGAGTTCTTCACCACCGCCGAGCAGGAGTACCCCGACCGCCCCGTCTGGTCCGGTGAGCTGTACCTGGAGATCCACCGCGGCACGTACACCTCGCAGGCGAGGACCAAGCAGGGCAACCGCCGCAACGAGCACCTGCTGCGCGAGGCGGAGCTGTGGGCGGCGACGGCCGCGGTGCTGCGCGGCGCCGAGTACCCGGCCGCGCGGCTGAAGGAGCTGTGGCGCACCGTGCTGCTGCACCAGTTCCACGACATCCTGCCCGGCTCCTCCATCGCGTGGGTGCACCGCGAGGCGGCCGCGACCCACGCCCGGGTGAGCGCGGAGCTGGAGGAGGTCGTCGCCACCTCCCTCGCGGCCCTGGCGGGCGGGGGCGGCACCGACCTGGTCGCCAACGCCGCCCCCCACGCGCGCGACGGCGTCCCCGCGCTCGGCCTGGCACCCGCGGTGCCCGCCGCCGCGGCCGTCGAGGTCGAGCGCGGCCAGGACGGGCGCACCGTGCTGGACAACGGGCTGCTGCGCCTGGTCGTCGACGCGGCGGGCCACTGCGTCTCGGTGCGCGACCTCGCCGCCGACCGCGAGGTGCTGCTGGCGGGCACGAGGGCGAACCTGCTGCAGCTGCACCGCGACACGCCCAACCGCTGGGACGCCTGGGACGTCGACGCGCACTACCGCAACGTCGTCTCCGACCTCGTCGAGGCCGACGACGTGGCCGTCCACGAGGACGACGGCGACGGCGCCCGCGTCGTCGTCACCCGCCGCACGGGCGGGAGCACCCTGGTGCAGACGCTGCGGCTGCCGCGCGGGGAGTCGCGCATCGCCTTCACCCTCGACGCCGACTGGCACGAGCGCGAGACCCTGCTCAAGGCCGCGTTCGGCCTCGACGTCCACGCCGACCGCTCCGCCTCGGAGGTCCAGTTCGGCCACGTCTTCCGCCCCACCCACGAGAACACCAGCTGGGACGCGGCCCGCTTCGAGATCTGCGCGCACCGCTGGCTGCACGTCGGCGAGGCCGGCTACGGGGCCGCGCTGACGAACTCGGCCACCTACGGCCACGACGTCACCCGCTCCGTCGTCGAGGGCGGGCGCCCCGGCACGACCGTGCGGCTCTCGCTGCTGCGCGCGCCGCTCTCGCCGGACCCGGAGACCGACCAGGGCCGCCACGTCCTGGAGTACTCCCTCGTGGTCGGGGCGCGGATCGCCGACGCGGTGCGCGAGGGGTACCGGCAGAACCTGCCCGTGCGGCGGGTGAGCGGCGCCGGCCCGGTGGCGCCGCTGGTCGCGGTGGACGACCCGGCCGTCGTCGTCGAGGCGGTGAAGCTGGCCGAGGACGGGTCGGGCGACGTGGTCGTCCGCCTCTACGAGTCCCTGGGCGGGCGGGCCCGCGCCCGGCTGGACTGGGGCTTCCCGGTCGCCTCGGTCACCGAGGTCGACCTGCTGGAGCGGCCGCTGGAGCAGGGGGCCACGACCGTCGACGACGACGGGGCGCAGGTGTCGCTGCGGCCGTTCCAGATCCTCACCCTGCGCCTGGTGCGCGCCTGAGGCGCGTCCACCGGGCCCTCCATCGGGCCCCGCACCGGGCGTCCCGCCCGG
>NZ_JBJLSF010000084.1:0-21975 GCF_050871885.1 Kineococcus aridisoli
CCGCGGGGGGTGGGCGATCGCTACCCCCCCCCCCCCCCCCCCCCCCCCCCCCCCCCCCCCCGCGGCGGCCCCCCCCCCCCCCCCCCCCGCCCCCCCCCCCCCCCCCCCCGCGGTGGCCCGGCGGGCGCTGACCGCCGCGGTCAACGCGCACGCCGAGGCCGCGCCGCGCTGAACCGCCCGCCGGGCCGCGCCGGGCGCAGCACCCGTCAGGGCAGCACCGAGCGGTACACCTCCAGGGTGCGGGCGGCGATGGCGTCCCAGGAGAACTCCTCGACGGCGCGGGTGCGGCCGGCCGCGCCGCGGGCGCGGGCCCGGTCGGGGTCGGAGACCGCCTCGGCGAGGGTGGCGGCCAGGTCGGCGACGAAGCGGTCGGGGTCCACCGGGGCGCCGGTGCCGTCGCCCACCTGCTCGATGGGCACCAGCCAGCCGGTGACGCCGTCGTCGACGACCTCGGGGATGCCGCCGGTGGCGGTGCCCACCACGGCCGCCCCGCAGGCCATCGCCTCGAGGTTGACGATGCCCAGCGGCTCGTAGACCGACGGGCAGACGAACACGGTCGCCTGCGACAGGTGCTGCAGCAGCTCCTCGCGGCTGAGGTGCCGGTCCAGCCACACCACGCCGGAGCGGCGCTGCTGCAGCTCGGCGACCAGGCCGGCGACCTCCGCGGCGATCTCGGGGGTGTCGGGGGCGCCGGCGCACAGCACGAGCTGGACCTCCGGCGGCAGCTGCGCCGCGGCCCGCAGCAGGTGCGGCAGCCCCTTCTGGCGGGTGATGCGCCCGACGAAGACGACGCTGGGCCGGTCGGGGTCGACGCCGTTGGCGCGCACCAGGTCCCGCCCCTGCACGGGGGTCCACTCGGTGGCGTCGATGCCGTTGTGGACCACGTGCACGCGGGCGGGGTCCAGCGCCGGGTAGCTGCGCAGGATGTCGGCGCGCATGCCCGCGCTGACGGCGACGACGGCGGCGGCCGCCTCGAAGGCGGTCCTCTCCGCCCAGCTGGAGAGGCGGTAGCCGCCGCCGAGCTGCTCGGCCTTCCACGGCCGCAGCGGTTCCAGGCTGTGGGCGGTCACCACGTGCGGGACGCCGTGCAGCAGCGAGGCCAGGTGGCCGGCGGTGTTGGCGTACCAGGTGTGCGAGTGCACCAGGTCGGCGCCGGCGGCGCCGGCGGCCATCGGCAGGTCCACCCCCAGGGTGCGCAGCGCCGCATTCGCGCCCGCCAGCTCGGCCGGTTCGGCGTAGGCGGTCGCGCCGGCCTCGGCGCGGGGCGCGCCGAAGCAGCGCACCTGCACCTCGGGCCCGTCCGCGAGCGCGCGCAGCGCCCGGACGAGCTCGGCGACGTGCACCCCCGCCCCGCCGTAGACCTCCGGCGGGTACTCCTTCGTCAGCAGGTCGACACGCATGGGTTTCCTCCCTCACCTGGTGGGCACGCCAGGCTATCCGGGCCTAGGGTGCCCCTCGTGGCTGCACCGAACGTCCTCGCGATCGTCCTCGCCGGTGGGGAGGGCAAGCGGCTCATGCCGCTGACCGCCGACCGCGCCAAGCCGGCGGTCCCGTTCGGGGGCACCTACCGCCTCATCGACTTCGCGCTGTCGAACCTCGTCAACGCCGGCTACCGCAAGATCGTCGTGCTGACGCAGTACAAGTCGCACTCGCTGGACCGGCACATCTCCCAGTCGTGGCGCATGTCGAACCTGTTCGGCTCCTACATCGCCAGCGTGCCCGCGCAGCAGCGCGTCGGCCAGCGCTGGTACCTGGGCTCGGCGGACGCCATCTACCAGTCGCTCAACCTCGTCTCCGACGAGCGGCCCGACATCGTCGTCGTCGTGGGCGCCGACCACGTCTACCGCATGGACTTCTCCCAGATGGTCGACGCGCACATCGCCTCCGGCTCCCCGTGCAGCGTGGCCGCGATCCGCCAGCCCATCAGCCTCGCCGACCAGTTCGGCGTCATCCAGACCGAGCCGGGCTCGAACCGCATCGCGGAGTTCCTGGAGAAGCCCAAGGACCCGCGGGGCCTGGCCGACTCCCCGCACGAGGTGCTGGCCTCGATGGGCAACTACGTCTTCGACGCCGACGCCCTCGTGGACGCGGTGACGCGCGACGCGGAGGAGACCGACTCCAAGCACGACATGGGCGGGGACATCGTCCCCGACTTCGTCGAGCGCGGGCTGGCCAGCGTCTACGACTTCAAGGACAACGAGGTCCCCGGCGCCACCGACCGCGACCGCGCGTACTGGCGCGACGTGGGCACGCTGGACTCCTACTTCGAGGCCCAGATGGACCTCATCTCGGTGCTGCCGGTCTTCAACCTCTACAACTACGAGTGGCCCATCATCGCCGCCCAGGACTTCTACCCGCCGGCGAAGTTCGTCCACGGCTGGCAGGGCACCTACGGGCACGCGGTGAACTCCATCGTCTCCGGCGGCACCGTCGTCTCCGGCGCCCTGGTGGAGAAGTCGGTGGTCTCCCCCAACGTGCGGCTGGACTCCTGGGCGCACGTCAGCGAGTCGGTGCTCATGGACGGGGTGAAGGTGGGCCGGCACGCGGTCGTGCAGCGGGCCATCATCGACAAGTTCGTCGAGGTGCCCGACGACGCCCGCGTGGGCGTGGACCCCGAGGAGGACCGCGCCCGCGGCTTCCACGTCACCGACTCCGGCATCACCGTCGTCGGCAAGGGCCAGAGCATCCCGCGCTGAGGCCCGGCGGTCCCGGCGCGCCGGGGGTGGGCAGGCACCGGGCGCACACCTAGAGTCGCGCCATGACGAGCGATCAGCGCCCGGTGCGCATCGGCCTGCAGATCCAGCCCCAGCACGCGTCCTACCCCGCGATCCGCGCGGCCGCGGCGCGCGCGGAGGAGCTGGGCGTGGACGTGGCGTTCAACTGGGACCACTTCTACCCGCTGTACGGCGAGCCGGACGGGCTGCACTTCGAGTGCTGGACGATGCTGGCCGCCTGGGCGGAGGCCACCGAGCGCATCGAGATCGGGGCGCTGGTGTCGTGCAACTCCTACCGCAACCCCGAGCTGCTGGCCGACATGGCCCGCACCGTCGACCACATCTCCGCCCACGGCAGCGCCGAGGCCCCCGGCACCGGCCGCCTCGTCCTGGGCATCGGCTCCGGCTGGTTCCAGCGCGACTACGACGAGTACGGCTACGAGTTCGGCACCGCCGGCGGCCGCCTGGACAAGCTGCGCGAGGACGTGCCGCGCATCGAGGCGCGCCTGGGCAAGCTGAACCCCGCTCCCACCCGCCACATCCCGGTGCTCATCGGCGGTGGCGGGGAGCAGAAGACGCTGCGCATCGTCGCCCGGCACGCCGACATCTGGCACGGGTTCGGCGACGTGGAGACCTTCACCCGCAAGACCGGCATCCTCGACGAGCGCTGCGCCGAGATCGGCCGCGACCCGCTCGAGGTCGAGCGCTCGGTGGGCATCGACGCCGACGCCGACCCGGCCACCGCGGACGCCTACTTCGACGCCGGCGCCCGCCTGTTCACCATCGGCGTCGGCGGCCCCGACTACGACATGGGCTTCGTCGCCGACTGGCTGGCCTGGCGCGACGGCAAGAACGCCACCCGCGCCTGACGCGTCCCGCCCGGTGCTCCCGGCCGGTGGTCCCGCGCGGTGCACCGCACGGGACCACCGGGGGGCGGGCGGCCGGTAGGGTTCCGGGCGTGTCGAGCACGGTGAGCCCGCAGCACTCCCCCGGCCCCTCCGAGCAGGTGCTGGTGACGCTCACGGGCGCCGACCGGCCGGGTGTGACCTCGGCGCTGTTCACCGCCCTCGACGGCACCGGCGCGCACGTGCTGGACGTCGAGCAGGTCGTCGTCGGCGGCGTCCTCACCCTGGCCGCGCTCGTGACCGACCCCGCGCCGGGAACCGTGGCGGCCGCGGTCGCCACCCTGTCCGGGGACGGGCTGGAGGTCACCACCAGCGCACCCGCTCCGCCCGCCCCCGCCGGGCAGCGGCCGCGCCGCCTGCACGTGACGCTGCTCGGGGCACCGCTGCTGCCGGCCGCCGTCGCGCGCATCACCGCCGTGCTGGCCGAGCACGGCGCCAACGTCGACCGCATCCGGCGGATGTCCGCGCAGCCGGTCACCAGCGTCGAGCTCGACGTGTCCACCCACGGCTCGCCCGCCGACGTCCTGGCGCTGCGGCGCACCCTGGCCGTGGAGGCCGGCCGCCACGGGCTGGACGCGGCCGTCTCCCCCGGGGGGCTGGCGCGCATGGGCAGGCGCCTGGTGGTCATGGACGTCGACTCCACGCTCATCCGCCAGGAGGTCATCGAACTGCTGGCCGCGCACGCCGGGCGCGAGGCGGAGGTGGCCGCGGTCACCGAGCGCGCGATGCGCGGGGAGATCGACTTCGCCGCCTCGCTGCGCGAGCGCGTCGCCTGCCTGGAGGGGCTGGGCGTGGAGGTCCTCGACAGCGTCCGCGAGGCCGTCGAGCTCACCCCCGGGGCGCGCACGCTGTGCCGGACCCTGCACCGGCTGGGGTTCACCCTGGCGCTGGTGTCCGGGGGGTTCCTGGAGGTCGTGGGCCCGCTGGCGGCGGGGCTGGGCATCGCCCACGTGCGCGCCAACCGCCTGCAGGTCGTCCACGGCCGCTTCACCGGCCGGGTGCTGGGTCCCGTCGTGGACCGCGCCGCGAAGGCCGCGGCGCTGCGGGAGTTCGCCGCCGCGGAGGGGCTGCCGCTGCACCGCACCGTCGCCATCGGCGACGGCGCCAACGACCTCGACATGATCGGTGCCGCAGGGCTGGGCATCGCCTTCAACGCCAAGCCCGTCGTGCGCGAGCAGGCCGACGCCGCCCTCAACGTGCCCTACCTCGACGCGGTGCTGCCGCTGCTGGGCATCACCCACGACGACGTCGTCGAGGCCGACCTCGCCGACGAGGCGCTGGCCTCCGGCTGACCCGTGCGGGGCCGGCCGGAGGCCCGGGACGCCTCAGCCGCGCTGCTGCGCCCAGGTGGCCAGCGCCGCCAGCGCGACGATGAAGCAGACCATCACCACGGCGAGCACGAGCAGCCGGCGCCCGCCGGAGGGAGTGGGGTCCTGCGCCACGGGGGGGCTCAGGAACCCATCGCGTGGAAACCGCCGTCCACGTGGATCATCTCGCCGGTGGTCGCCGGGAACCAGTCCGACATCAGCGCCAGGCACGCGCGCGCCGGCGGCTCGGTGTCCGTGACGTCCCAGCCCAGCGGGGAGCGCTCGCCCCAGGTGCCCTCGAGGGTCTCGAAACCGGGGATCGACGTCGCGGCCGTCGTGCGCAGCGGCCCGGCGGAGACGACGTTGACGCGGACCCCCTTCGGGCCCAGGTCGCGGGCCAGGTAGCGGGCGGTGGACTCGAAGGCGGCCTTGGCCACGCCCATCCAGTCGTAGACCGGCCACGCGACCCGGGCGTCGAAGGTGAGGCCGACGACCGCGCCGCCGCGGCTCATCAGCGGCAGCGCCGCGACCGCGATCGACTTCAGCGAGAACGCCGAGACCTGCACGGCCGTCGCGACGCTGGACCACTCGGTGTTGAGGAAGTTGCCGCCCATGGCGTCCTTGGGCGCGAAGCCGATGGAGTGCAGCACGCCGTCGAGGCCGTCCACGTGCTCGCGCACGCGCTCGGGCAGGGCCGCCAGGTCCTCGTCGCTGGTGGCGTCCAGCTCGATGACCGGCGCCGGCTTCGGCAGCCGCTTGGCGATCGTGGAGGTGATCTTCATCTGGCGCCCGAAGGACGACAGGACGACCTCGGCCCCCTCCTCCTGCGCCACCCGCGCGACGCCGAAGGCGATCGAGCGGTCGGTGAGCACTCCGGTGACCAGCAGTCGCTTGCCGTCCAGCAGACCCATGGGGTTCCTTCCGTCGTCGTTCTCGTGGTTGTCGTGCCCGTGCCGTGCGGGAGGGGGTCAGTGCCCCATGCCGAGACCGCCGTCGACGGGCAGCACCGCGCCGTTGACGTAGCCGGCGTCGGCCAGGAACAGCGCCGCCTGCGCGATCTCCTCGACCGCGCCGAAGCGGCCGGCGGGGATGCGGCCCTTGTAGTCGGCCTGGGTGGCCTCGGGCAGCTGGCGCGTCATGTCGGTGTCGATGAAGCCGGGGGCGATGACGTTGGCGGTGATCCCGCGGCTGCCCAGCTCGCGGGCGATGGAGCGGGCCAGGCCGACCATGCCGGCCTTGGAGGCGGCGTAGTTCGTCTGCCCGGGCGAGCCGTACAGGCCCACGACGCTGGACATGAGGATGATCCGACCGCGCTTGAGCCGGACCATCCCGCGCACCGCGCGGCGCGCGACCCGCCAGGCGCCGGCGAGGTTGGCGTCGACGACCGACTCGAAGTCCTCGTCGCTCATCCGCATGAGCAGCTGGTCGCGGGTGACGCCGGCGTTGGCCACCAGCACCTCCACCGGGCCCTGCTCGGCCTCCACGGCCGCGAAGGCGGCGTCCAGGGAGGCGCCGTCGGTGACGTCGGCGCGCACGGCCAGGAAGCCGGCGGGCGGCTCGCCGGAGCGGTGGGTGATCGCCACCCGGTCGCCGGCCGCGGCGAAGGCGGAGGCCACCGCGAGGCCGATGCCCCGGTTGCCCCCTGTCACCAGGACGCTGCGCGCACGGCGGGCTGCGGGCGCCGCACCGGCGCTCTCGCTGCTGGCGGACGGGGTCTGCTCGGCGGGGTCGGGCACGGGGAGGAAAGCTAACGCATCGGGGCGCCACCGCCAGCGGCGGCACGTGTCGGAGGGCGGGCTTACCGTTGTCCTCGTGCCTCAGCGCCCCCAGCACGGCCCGGCCAACAACGCCGACGACCCCGGTGTCTACCGCATCACCGCAGCCCCCACGTCGCACACCGACGACATCGGCGTGCGCTACCGCAAGTACGTGGTCTCGATGGTGGTCCGCACCGCCTGCTTCCTGCTCTTCGTGCTCGTCGACCACTGGACGCGCTGGCTGTTCGTGGCCGGCGCCGTCTTCCTGCCCTACGTCGCCGTCATCCTGGCCAACGCCGGCCGGGAGTCCAAGGGCCCGCCGCCGCAGTCCTTCGACGTGAGCGCCGCCCCGCCGCTGCAGCTGCCCGCCCTCGAGGCGCGCATCACCGAGGTGCGCTCCCCGGGCGAGGAGCCCTCCCCCCGCGAGGAGCCCACGCCCACCGGACCCCGCTGACACCGGGGCGTCACCGCGCGCTCACCTGCGATCGACCCGCCCGTCACGTTGGCCGGGGCGCGCGGCGGTGCGAGACTGGCGGTCGTGGACACCCCCGCCGTCCCGACCGCCGCCCCCACCGCCGCCCCGCGCGCGGCCCGCTCCGGGCACGCGCCCGGCGAAGCGGGCCACGAACCGCCCTCCGACCTGCTGTGCAGCGCCCGCGGCTGCCGCGCGCACGCCGACTTCGGCCTGCGCTGGAACAACCCGAGCCTGCACACCCCCGACCGGCGCAAGACGTGGCTGGCGTGCACGGCGCACCGCGAGCACCTGTCGCAGTTCCTGGGTGCGCGCGGTTTCCTGCGCGAGGTGGTCGCCGCGGCCGACCTGCCCACCTGAACGGGCGCGTGGCACCCTGCAGGACATGACGGACCCCTCGACCGGCGAGCACGTCCCCGGTTCGGTCCTGGGGCTGCTGCGCGAGCCGCGCTGGGTGCGCGGGCTCGCCCTGGCCCTCGCCGTGGCCGTGGTCTGCTGCGTGCTGGGCCGCTGGCAGTGGCACCGGCGCCAGGACCGGCTGGCCGCCGACGCTCCGCTGGCGCAGAACTACGACGCGCCCCCCCGCGCCGTCACCGAGGTCCTGCCCGCCGGTGCGCGGCTCGACGCGCAGGACGCGTGGACGCCGGTGCGCGTGGAGGGCACCTACGACACCGACGCGACGGTGCTGGTGCGCAACCGCCCCCGCGACGAGCAGGCCGGCTACGAGGTCCTGGTCCCGCTCGTGCTCGCGGACGGCGGCGCGCTGCTGGTGGACCGCGGCTGGGTGCCCGCCGGCTCCAGCAGCGAGCGGCCCGACAGCGTGCCGGCGCCGCCGCAGGGGCGGGTGAGCGTGCTGGCGCGGCTGCGGCCGTGGGAGCCGGTCAAGCGCGGCGACGTGCCCGCCGGCCAGGTCGCCTCGATCGCCGCCGGCGAGGTGGAGCGGCAGACCGCCGCCGCGGGAGCCCCGCCGCTGCTGGGCGGCTACGCGGTGCTGGCCGCGGAGACCCCGGCGCCGGCGCAGGCACCGCTGCCGGCGGACCGTCCCGACGTCGACCAGGGGCCGCACCTGGCGTACACGGTGCAGTGGTTCGGCTTCGCCCTCACCGCGCTCGTCGTGTGGGTCGTGGCCGGCCGCCGCGAGCTGGAAGCCCGCCGCTCGGGCGGCGCCGTCGGCGCTCCGCTCGGCGGGGGCGCACCGCGGGTCCCCGGCGAACCGACGGCGGACGGGCCGGACGTGCCGGACGCGGACGTGCCGGACGCGGACGTGCCGGGGGCCGGCGGCCCGTCCCGGGAGCGCGCGGGCGGGCGCGCGGCCCGGCGCGGCAGCCGCGCGCGCGGGCGGGGCGCCCCGCCGCGCCCGGGCAGCGACGAGGAGGCCGAGGACGCCGCGCTGGACGGTCGGCACGGGGCGTCCTCACCACGCTGATTCGCCCGTTCGGGTGCACGAGATCATGCTGTGTTTCCCATCGGCCACTCTGCGCAACAATGGGCTCATGGACTTGGGCTTGACCGACCGCGTCTACATCGTCTCCGGCGCTTCCACCGGCCTCGGCCTCTCCTGCGCGAGGGTCCTCGCCGACGAGGGTGCGCTGCTGGTGCTGTCCGCCGGCGACGAGGAGGAGCTCGCGGCGGTGGCGCCCACGATCGGCGACCCGGCGCGGATGCTGCTCGTGCCGGGCGACATCTCCGAGCCCGGCACCGAGACCCGCCTCGTGGCGGCCGCCAACGCGCGCTTCGGCCGCCTGGACGGCGCCGTCGTCTCCTGCGGCACCCCGCCCACCTCGACCGTCCTGGAGGCCCAGGACGCCGCCTGGCGCGAGGCGTTCGAGTCCAGCCTGCTGGGACCGCTGCGGCTGGCCCGCTCGGTCGCCAAGGCCGCCACCGGCGAGGGCGCCTCGCTGGTGCTGCTGCTGTCGAGCACCGTGCGCACCCCCGTCATGGACGCCGGGGTCGCCAACGGCCTGCGACCGGGGCTGGCGATGGCCGCCAAGGCCCTGGCCGACGAGCTGGGTCCGCGGGGGGTGCGCATCAACAACCTGCTGGCCGGTCACGTCGACTCCGGCTCCCCGCTGGAGCTGGAGGACTCCTCCGACCTCGCGCCGGAGGTGCTCGAGCACATCCCGCTGCGCCGTGCGGGGCTGCCCGACGAGTTCGCCCGCGCGGCGGTCTTCCTGCTCTCGCCGGCGGCCTCGTACATCACGGGAGCCTCGCTCACCGTGGACGGGGGCACCGACCGCTCGCTGTGACGCCCCGACCTCCCCGCCCCTGCGGGCGGGGAGGCCGGCGCACCGCAGCGAGCGGCGGTCCCCGGGCTGGTTCGCGCCCGGAGGGCCCTCAGCCCTCCTGACGGGCCTTGCCCCGGGTGGCACCGCCCCTGCTGCGCAGCGTCACGTCGTTCTCGCTGAGCAGCCGGTGGACGAACCCGTACGAGCGCCCCGTCTCCTCCGCCAGCGCCCTGATGCTCTTGCCCTCCGCGTAGCCCTTCGTCAGCTCCCCGGCGAGCTGCTCGCGCTCCGCACCGCTCAACCGGCTTCCCCGCTTGATCGTCTCGGTCACCCCGACCTCCTCACGTCGTCGCAGACCTCCTCCATGGTCACCACCGGAGGCCCTTCCGGCCAGTCGAAGCGGCCGGCCGGCCGCCCCGGGGGCCGGGACCGCGACGTCGCGGGGCCGCCGGAGGGCCGGCGGGGCACGCCGCGGGGTGCCGCGTAGGCGCGCGAGGCGCTCAGGCCAGGGAGACGAGCTCGGCGTAGCCGGCGTTCCAGAGGTCCTCGACGCCGTCGGGCAGCAGCACCACGCGCTCGGGGTCGAGCGCCTCGACGGCGCCCTCGTCGTGGGTGACGAGCACGACGGCGCCCTCGTAGTGGCGCAGCGCGTCGAGGATCTCGGCGCGGCTGGCCGGGTCGAGGTTGTTCGTCGGCTCGTCCAGCAGCAGGACGTTCGCGCTGGAGACGACGAGCGTGGCCAGCGCCAGGCGGGTCTTCTCCCCGCCGGACAGCACGCCGGCGGGCTTGTCGACGTCGTCGCCCGAGAAGAGGAAGGAGCCCAGGACGGTCCGCACCCGGGTGTCGTCGAGGTCCGGGGAGGCCGAGCGCATGTTCTCCAGGACCGTGCGGTCGTGGTCGAGCGTCTCGTGCTCCTGCGCGTAGTAGCCGATCTTCAGCCCGTGCCCGGGCACGATGCGCCCGCTGTCGGGGCGCTCGACGCCGCCGAGCATGCGCAGCAGCGTCGTCTTGCCGGCACCGTTGAGGCCGAGGACCACCACGCGGCTGCCGCGGTCGATGGCGAGGTCGACGGAGGTGAAGATCTCCAGGGAGCCGTAGGACTTCGACAGCCCCTCCGCCATCAGCGGCGTCTTGCCGCAGGGCGCCGGCTTGGGGAAGCGCAGCTTGGCGACCTTGTCCTGGACGCGCACGTCCTCCAGGTCCCCCAGCAGGCGCTCGGCGCGCTTGGCCATGTTCTGCGCGGCGACGGCCTTGGTGGCCTTGGCGCCCATCTTGGCGGCCTGGGCCAGCAGCGTCCCGGCCTTCTTCTCGGCGTTGGCGCGCTCGCGCACGCGGCGCTTCTCGTCGGTCTCGCGCTGCTTGAGGTAGTTCTTCCAGCCGACGTTGTAGAGGTCGATCGTGGCGCGGTTGGCGTCGAGGTGGAAGACCCGGTTGACGACGACCTCGAGCAGCTCCACGTCGTGGCTGATGACGATGAGCCCGCCGGCGTAGTTCCTCAGGTGCTCGCGCAGCCAGCTGATGGAGTCGGCGTCCAGGTGGTTGGTCGGCTCGTCCAGCAGCAGCGTCTCGCTGGCCGAGAAGAGGATGCGGGCCAGCTCCACGCGACGGCGCTGTCCACCGGACAGCGTCTTCAGCGGCTGCTCGAGGACGCGCTCGGGCAGGTTGAGGTTGGCGCAGATGCGGGCGGCCTCGCTCTCGGCGGTGTAGCCGCCCATGGCCACGAAGCGGGCGTCGAGCTTGGTGTAGCGGTCCATCGCCCGGTCGCGCACCCGGGGGTCGTCGCTGGCCATCTCCTGCTCCGCCCTGCGCAGGCGGGTGATGACGTCGTCGAGACCGCGCGCGGACAGGATGCGGTCGCGGGCGAGCATCTCGGGGTCCCCGGCGCGGGGGTCCTGCGGCAGGTACCCGATCTCCCCCGAGCGGCTGACGGTGCCGGCCGCCGGCTGGGCCTCGCCCGCCAGGACCTTGGTCAGCGTCGTCTTGCCGGCGCCGTTGCGCCCGACGAGCCCGATGCGGTCCCCCGGGGCCACCCGGAAGGTGACGTGCTCCATGAGGAGCCGGGCCCCCGCGCGCAGTTCGATGTCGGAGGCGACGATCACGAGGGCAGCTCTCAAGGGCTCGGAGGAGAGGGGGACGGTGCCGAGTCTACGACCCCCGCGCGGTGGCTCCGGCGCGCGAGGAGGTCCGCTAGGTTCCTGCCCGTGCCCACCCCCGCCCGGCCCCCGGCCCCGCGCACGAGCCCGCGCGGCACCCCCGCCACCGGGGTGCGCCGCCCCGTCGACCGCACCCGCGACCTCGCCCTCGTGGCCGTCTTCGCGGCGCTGGTGTGCGCCCTGGCGCTGACGCCCGGCATCCCGGTGGGCCCGCTGGCGGTGCCCATCACCCTGCAGACGCTGGGGATCATGCTCTGCGGTGCGGTGCTGGGCCCGTGGCGCGGTGGCTGCGCGGCGCTGCTGTACCTGGTCGTCGGGCTGGCGGGGGTGCCGGTCTTCGCGGGCGGTGCGGCCGGTCTGGGCGTGCTCGCCGGGGCCAGCGCCGGCTTCCTGCTGTCCTACCCGCTGGCCGCGCTCGTGGGAGGCGCGCTGGCGCGGGCGGGCGCGCGCCGCGGCCACCCCGTCGCCGGGACCGTCGCGGGCGCCCTCGTGGGCGGCATCGGCGTCGTCTACGCCGGCGGGGTCCCCGGCATGGCGCTGGCCGGCGGCCTGCAGCTGCCTGCGGCCGCGGCGCTGGCGCTGCCGTTCCTGCCCGGCGACCTGGTGAAGGTCGTGCTGGCGGTGCTCGTGGCCGCCCCGGTGCACCGCGCCTTCCCCCGGTTGCTCGCCGCTCGGTGATCTCGCTGGCCGGTGTCGGCGTCGACGCGGCCGACCGCGCGGTGCTCGACGGCGTCGACGTCGAGCTGACCGGCCGCACGACCGCGCTGGTGGGGCCCAACGGCTCCGGGAAGTCGACGCTGCTGCGGCTGCTGGACGGGCTGGTGCTGCCCTCGCGCGGCCGGGTGCTCGTCGACGGCCTGGACCCCGAGCACGACCTGGTGCGGCTGCGGCGCCACGTCGGGTTCGTCTTCACCGACCCCGACGCGCAGCTGGTGATGCCGACACCGGCCGAGGACGTCGCGCTGTCGCTGCGGCGCACCGCTCTGCCCCGGCGCGAGCACGACCGGCGCGCGCGCGAGCTGCTGGCCGCCCAGGGCCTGGGCGAGCGCGCCGACGCCAGCGTGCGCGAGCTGTCCTCGGGGCAGCGGCAGCTGCTGGCGCTGACCGCGGTGCTGGCGACGGAGCCGGTGGTGCTCGTGGCCGACGAGCCCACGACGCTGCTGGACCTGCGCACGGCCCGGCGGGTGGCGGACGTGCTGCTGGACCCGCCCGCGCCGGTGCGCCAGGTCGTCGTCGCCACCCACGACCTGGAGCTGGCCGCCCGCGCGCAGCGGGCGCTGTGGCTGGAGGACGGGCGCGTCGTGGCCGACGGCCCGGCGTCCGAGGTGGTCGCCGCCTACCGGGCGAGCGTGCCGTGAGGCGACCCGCGCGCGGTGCGCGCACGCGGGGGCTGTCGACGGCACCACCGCTGCTGGGCGCCTTCGTGCCGGGCCGCTCGCCGCTGCACCGGGCGCGGCCGGGGGCCAAGCTCGCAGGGCTGGCGCTGACCGCCCTGGCCGCCGGCCTCCTGCGGGCGCTCGTGCCCGGCTGGACGGGAGCGGCGGCGCTCGCGGCGCTGGCCGCGTGCGCGGCGCTGGCGGCGCTGGTGGCGGTCGGTGCGCGGCCCGGCGGCCGGCTGCTGGCCGGTCAGCTGCGGCGCACGTGGTGGCTGCTGGCGGCGCTGGCGGCGGTGCAGCTGTGGCAGGCGGGCCCGGAGCGGGCGCTGGCCGTGGTCGCGGCGCTGACCGGTTGCCTGTGGGCGGCCGCCGTGGTCACCGCCACGACGCCCGTGCCCGCGCTGCTGGCGAGCGTCGTGGCCGCGGCGCGGCCGCTGCGCGTGCTGGGGGTGGACCCCGAACGGGTGGGGCTGGCGCTGACGCTGACGATCACGAGCATCCCGGTGGTGGCCCGGTTGCTGGCCCAGTCCCGGGAGGCGGCCGACGCGCGGGGGTTGCAGCGCGACCCGCGGGCGCTGCTGGTGCCCACGGTGGTGCGCGCGGTGGCGCACGCCGAGGCGGTCGGGGAGGCGCTGGCGGCGCGCGGCCTGGGCTGAGCGTGGCCGGACTGGGCCGGACGACCACCCTGCGGGGCACCGGCGGGAGCGGGGTTGCGCCGAGCAGGTGATCAGCCTCTCAACGACATCACGTGCCGCGGGTGCCGTGTCGATGGACCGCGAGAGCGGGGACGTCCCGCGGCGGGGTGGGAGTGGTCCAGATGTCGCGTGTCCGAGACCTTCGGGTCGCCTCGAAGCTGTTCGCCGGGTTCGGCGTCGTGGTCCTGCTGCTGGTGGCCGTCGGCGCCGTCGGCTTCGGCAGCCTGCGGGCGGCGCAGCACCGGCTGGAGCGGATGTACACCGGCAGCGTCCTGTCGCTGCACGCCCTCGACACCGTCGAGGTCGACTTCGTGGCGGCCGCGAAGGCCCTCAGCGACCTGGCCGTCGCCCCCGACGACGAGCACGCCGCCGCCGAGGCGGCGATCACCGCCGCCGACGAGGCGCTCGACGGCTCCTGGCGGGAGTACGTCGACAGCGGCCCCAGCCAGGGCGCCCGGGAGCTGGAGGCCTTCGAGTCCACCCTCGCGGAGTACCGCACGGCCCGCGCGCAGCTCCTGCCGCTGGCGGAGGCGCTGGACACCGACCCGTTCGCCCGGGAGCGGGCGCGGACCACCGGCCCGCTGGAGGTGGAGCTGCAGGAGCAGCTGGTGGCCATGGAGGAGGCCGAGACGGCTGCGGCCGAGGCTTCCGAGCTCGCCGGGGCACGGGCCTACCACCGCGCCGTCGCCGTCGTCCTGGTCACGATCGCGGCCGCGGTCGTCGTCGCCGTCGTGGTCGCGACGTGCATCGCCCGCAGCATCTCCCGGCCGCTGGCAGCGGTCGTCGCGGTGGTGCGCGGCCTGGCCGAGGGCCGGCTGGACCAGCGCGTCGGCATCACCAGCGCCGACGAGATCGGCCAGGTGGCCCAGGCGCTGGACAGCTCCACCGAGCGCCTCGGCGAGGTGGTGCGCCAGGTGGTCGACGGGGCCACGACGCTGGCCGCCGCCTCCGAGGAGCTCACCGCGGTGGCGACCCAGCTGTCGGCCGGCGCCGAGCAGTCCTCCGCGCAGGCGCAGGTGGTCTCCGCGGCCACCGAGGAGATCACCGTCAACATCGGCACCGTGGCCGCCGCCGGCGAGCAGATGACCGCGGCGATCCGGGAGATCGCCACCTCCACCTCCGACGCCAGCACCGTCGCCGCCGCGGCGGTCGAGGTGGCCACCTCCGCCGACCGGACGCTCAGCCGGCTGTCGGCCTCCAGCCGGGAGATCGGCGACGTGGTCAAGCTCATCACCTCCATCGCCGAGCAGACCAACCTGCTGGCGCTCAACGCCACGATCGAGGCCGCCCGCGCCGGGGAGATGGGCAAGGGCTTCGCGGTGGTGGCCGGGGAGGTCAAGGAGCTGGCCCAGCAGACCGCGCGGGCCACCGAGGAGATCACCACCCGCGTCAACGCCACGCAGACCGACGCCTCGGCGGCCGCTGCGGCGATCACCGAGATCACCGAGGTCATCGCCCGCATCGACGGGTTGCAGGCCACCATCGCGGCGGCGGTGGAGGAGCAGAGCGCGACGACTTCGGAGATGGTGCGCAACGTCACCGAGGTGTCCGCCGGCGCGGAGCAGATCTCGGCCACCATGGGGGGTGCGGCCCAGGCGGCGGAGGAGTCGGCGACGTCGGCGCAGCACACGGCGACCACCTCCAGCGACGTCTCGCGGGTGGCGGCCGGCCTGCAGCAGCTGGTGGTGGGCTTCCGGTACTGAGCGTCCGGCCGGGTGCAGCGCCCCTCCACGCGCGGGACCCCCCGTCGCGGTGCGGCGGGGGGTCCGGTGGTCGGGGTGGGGTGGAGCCTGGCTCAGACGTTGAAGCCGAGCGCGCGCAGCTGCTCGCGCCCGTCGTCGGTGATCTTCTCCGGGCCCCACGGCGGCATCCACACCCAGTTGATGCGGTGGTCGGCGACCACGTCGACGAGGGCCTGCTGGGTCTGGTCCTCGATGACGTCGGTCAGCGGGCAGGCGGCGCTGGTCAGCGTCATGTCGATCGTCGCGACGTTGTCGTCGGAGATCGTCAGGCCGTAGATGAGGCCCAGGTCGACGACGTTGATCCCCAGCTCGGGGTCCACGACGTCCCTGAGCGCCTCCTCCACCTCGGCGACCGACGCGGGCGTCGGTCCCTGCGCGGCGGGCGTCGAGGCCTCGCTCACGGTCTCGCTCATGCGGTCCTCCTCGGACGTCGGTGCGGGGGTGCGGCCGCCGGCGGGGCGGCTGCCGGCAGCGGTCTCAGGCGCGGGCCAGGAAGCGGTCGTAGCCGCTCTCCTCCAGGGCGTCCGCCAGCTCCGGGCCGCCCTGCTCGGCGACGCGGCCGTCGACGAAGACGTGGACGAACTGCGGCGTGATGTAGCGCAGGATCCGCGTGTAGTGCGTGATGAGCAGCACACCCGGGTTGACGCTCGCCAGGGAGCGGTTGACGCCCTCGGAGACGACCTTGAGCGCGTCGACGTCCAGGCCGGAGTCGGTCTCGTCGAGGATCGCGAACTTCGGCTTGAGCAGCTCCATCTGCAGGATCTCGTGGCGCTTCTTCTCACCGCCGGAGAAGTGCTCGTTGACGTTGCGCTCGGCGAAGGAGGGGTCCATCTTCAGGTCGTCCATCGCCTGCTTGACGTCCTTGACCCAGGTGCGCAGCTTCGGGGCCTCGCCGTCGATCGCGGTCTTGGCGGTGCGCAGGAAGTTGGAGACGGTCACGCCGGGGACCTCGACCGGGTACTGCATGGCCAGGAACATGCCGGCGCGGGCGCGCTCGTCGACGCTCATGGCGAGGACGTCCTCGCCGTCGAGGGTGACGCTGCCGCCGGTGACGGTGTACTTGGGGTGGCCGGCGATGGAGTAGGCCAGGGTCGACTTGCCGGACCCGTTGGGGCCCATGACCGCGTGCACCTCACCGCTGTTGATGGTGAGGTCGACGCCGCGCAGGATCTCCTTGGTGGAGCCGTCGGCCTCGTCGACCGTCACGTGCAGGTCGCGGATCTCGAGCGTGGACATGTCAGTTCTCCTCAGCGCTCGCGGCGGCGAGCGGGGTCGCGGCGAGCTCGGTCTCGATCGTGGTCATGAGGCGCTGCGAGATCTCCGGAATCCCGATGCGGTCGACGATGCCGGCGAAGAAGCCGCGCACCACCAGGCGGCGCGCCTCCTCGG
This sequence comes from Kineococcus aridisoli, assembly GCF_050871885.1. Taxonomy (NCBI): domain Bacteria; kingdom Bacillati; phylum Actinomycetota; class Actinomycetes; order Kineosporiales; family Kineosporiaceae; genus Kineococcus; species Kineococcus aridisoli. The sequence continues at coordinate 16,736 of NZ_JBJLSF010000084.1, forward strand.
CGGGGATGCCGCGCGCCTGCAGGTAGAACAGCTGCTCGTCGTCGAAGCGGCCCGTCGCCGAGGCGTGGCCGGCGCCGACGATCTCGCCGGTCTCGATCTCCAGGTTGGGCACGGAGTCCGCGCGGGCGCCGTCGGTGAGCACGAGGTTGCGGTTGAGCTCGTAGGTCTCGGTGCCCTCGGCCGCCGCGCGGATGAGCACGTCGCCGATCCACACCGCGTGCGCGCCCTCGCCCTGCAGGGCGCCCTTGTACTCCACGTAGCTGGTGCAGCTCGTCGCCTCGTGGTCGACGAACTGGCGGTGCTCCAGGTGCTGGCCGGCGTCGGCGAAGTACACCCCGAGCGCCTGCGCGTTCCCGCCGGGACCGGCGTAGCTGATGTTCGTCGACAGCCGCACGGCCTTGCCGCCCAGGCTGACGGCGATGTGGCGCACGTGCGCGTCGCGGCCGACGCGCACGTCGTGCTGACCGACGTGGACGGCGTCGGCGTCCCACTCCTGGAGCGTGACGACGGTGACGTCGGCACCGTCGCCCACGCGGACCTCGACGTTGCCGCGGTGCGCGCCGGAGCCGAGGTGCGACAGCACGACGAGCGCCTTGGCGTGGTGGCCGGCCTCCAGCACCAGGTGGCCGGCGGTGGTGCGGCCGGCCTGCCCGCGCACCGTCACCAGGACCGGGGCGTCCAGCTCGGCCTCGGCCGGCACGCGCAGCAGGTGCGCGACGTCGGTGGTGGCCCAGCCGGCGGCGGCGGCGCGGTCGCCCGGCACGAACGCCGTCCCCGCGCCGACCTCCTCGCGGGTGCCGGTGCGGTGCTCGACCTGCGCGGGCGCGTCGACCTCGACGGCCGCGGCCGCGCTCCCCTCGCCGACCTCGAAGAGGGGGGCGAACTCGCGCAGCGGCGAGAACTTCCACTCCTCCTCGCGGCCGGTGGGGACCGTGAAGTCGGCGACGTCGAAGGACGTCGGGCGCTCCGCGCGGCTGGCGTCGGGGACGATCCCGCCGCCGTGGCTGTGCGCGCGCGCGGTGTTCGCCGGCGTCGTGGTCGTCGGGTCGCTGGTCGTCTCGTCGACGGCGGTCATCAGCCGACGGCCCCTTCCATCTGCAGCTCGATCAGGCGGTTCAGTTCCAGTGCGTACTCCATGGGCAGCTCGCGCGCGACGGGCTCGATGAACCCGCGCACGATCATCGCCATGGCCTCGTCCTCGGCCATGCCGCGGCTCATGAGGTAGAAGAGCTGGTCGTCGGAGACCTTGGAGACGGTCGCCTCGTGCCCCATGACGACGTCGTCCTCGCGGATGTCGTTGTAGGGGTAGGTGTCCGAGCGCGAGATCGTGTCCACCAGCAGCGCGTCGCAGCGCACGGTCGAGGCGGAGTGGTGCGCACCCTCCAGGACCTGGATGAGACCGCGGTAGGAGGTGCGGCCACCGCCGCGGGCGATCGACTTGGAGACGATCGAGCTGGCGGTGTGCGGCGCGGCGTGGACCATCTTGGCGCCGGCGTCCTGGTGCTGGCCGGCACCGGCCATCGCGATGGACAGCGTCTCGCCCTTGGCGTGCTCGCCCATGAGGTAGATCGCCGGGTACTTCATCGTCACCTTGGAGCCGATGTTGCCGTCGACCCACTCCATCGTCGCGCCCTCGGCGGCCGTGGCGCGCTTGGTGACGAGGTTGTAGACGTTGTTGGACCAGTTCTGGATCGTCGTGTAGCGCACGCGGGCGTTCTTCTTGACGACGATCTCGACGACCGCGGAGTGCAGCGAGTCGCTCTGGTAGATCGGCGCCGTGCAGCCCTCGACGTAGTGCACGTACGAGCCCTCGTCGGCGATGATCAGCGTGCGCTCGAACTGGCCCATGTTCTCGGTGTTGATCCGGAAGTAGGCCTGCAGCGGGATGTCGACGTGGACGCCCTTGGGCACGTAGATGAACGAGCCGCCCGACCACACCGCGGTGTTCAGCGAGGCGAACTTGTTGTCGCCGACGGGGATGACGGTGCCGAAGTACTCCTTGAAGAGCTCCTCGTGCTCGCGCAGGCCCGTGTCGGTGTCGACGAAGATGACGCCCTTCTCCTCCAGGTCCTCGCGGATCTGGTGGTAGACGACCTCGGACTCGTACTGCGCCGCGACACCGGCGATGAGCCGCTGCTTCTCGGCCTCGGGGATGCCCAGGCGGTCGTAGGTCGACTTGATGTCGGCCGGCAGCTCGTCCCAGCTGGTCGCCTGCTTCTCCGTGGAGCGCACGAAGTACTTGATGTTGTCGAAGTCGATGCCGGTGAGGTCGGAGCCCCAGTTGGGCATGGGCTTGCGGCCGAACAGCTTGAGCGCCTTCAGGCGCAGCGCGAGCATCCACTCGGGCTCGTCCTTCTTGGCCGAGATGTCGCGCACGACCTCCTCGGACAGCCCGCGCCTGGCGGACGAGCCGGCGACGTCGGAGTCCGCCCAGCCGTAGCGGTAGTTGCCCATGCCCTCCAGCTCGGCAGGACCGGTCAGCTCGGTGGTCTGGGTCTCGGACACGGTGTCTGTCACGGTCGTCGTCCTTCCGTTGGCGTCTGCTGGTCCGCGGGCGAGCCCGCGGCGCGGTCGTGGGGGTGGGTCCGTCCGGGACCTCGCCCGGAGCCCGGTGCGGGCCCCTGGCCGGGCCCCTCGTGCGGGACGAACGTGGTGCAGACGTGGTCGCCGTGGGCGAGGGTGGCCAGCCGCTGCACGCGCGAGCCGAGGATGCGCTCGAAGGCGCGCCGCTCGGCCTCGCACAGCTGCGGGAAGGCCTGCGCCACCCGCTGCACCGGGCAGTGCCCCTGGCACAACTGGGTCCCCTCGGCGGCTGTTCCCTGCGCCACCGGCCGGGCGCTGGCGGAGAAGCCCTGCTCGGCCAGGGCCGCGGCGAGGGCGTCCACGCGCTCGGCGGTGCCCGCGCCGGCGAGGTCGCCGGCCCGCTGGCGCATCGACTCCTCCAGCGCGGCGAAGCGGCGGGAGGCGAAGTCCTCGACGGCGCCCGGCCCGGCCACCTCGGCCAGGTAGGCCAGCGCCGAGAGCGCCATGTCGTCGTAGCCGGCCGGCAGGGCGTCGTGGCCGGCGGAGGCCACGACGAACTCCTTGGCCGGGCGGCCGCGGCCGCGGCGCTGCTCGGGGCGCGGCTCGCGCACGTCGAGCACGCCCGCGGCGACCATCGCGTCGAGGTGGCGGCGCACCGCCGGGCCCGTGAGGCCGAGCACCTGCGCGACGCGGGCGGCGGTGACGGGACCGAGCTCGGCCACGGCGGTGCGCACGCGGGTGCGCGTGCGCGCCTCCTCCGCCCCGGCGGCCGAGCGGCCCCGAGGTGAGGCTCGCCTCACCAATTCCACAACGTCCATGTTACCTAATTGTCGCGCCGGTTCCCACCGGGGGCCAGGGACTACTACCGCGGCTCGTAGACTGCCCCCTCGTGGCCGTCGGCTCTGCTCCCCCCGCCCCTGCCGACCCGGCCGGCGCCGCCGTCGAGGTGCGCGACCTGCGCAAGGCCCTCGGCGGCAGGACCGTCCTCGACGGCCTCAGCTTCCGCGCCGAGCGCGCCCGCGTGACCGCCCTGCTGGGCCCCAACGGCGCCGGCAAGACCACGACCGTCGCCTGCTGCGAGGGGCTGCGCCGCCCCGACGCCGGCAGCGTGCGGGTGCTGGGCCTGGACCCGCACGCCGACGCGGCCGCCCTGCGCCCGCGGGTGGGGGTGATGCTGCAGGACGGCGGGCTGCCCACCGGCGTCGGCGCCCTGGAGGCGCTGCGGCACGTCGCCGGCCTGCACACCCGGCCCCTGGACGTCGACGCGCTCGCCGAGCGGCTGGGGCTGACCTCCTTCGCCCGCACCCGGGTGCGCCGGCTCTCCGGCGGGCAGCGCCAGCGGCTGGCGGTCGCCTGCGCCCTGGTGGGGCGCCCGGAGCTGGTCTTCCTCGACGAGCCCAGCGCCGGGCTGGACCCGCAGGCCCGCCTGGCCGTCTGGGACGTCGTGCGCGAGGCGCGCGCCAGCGGCGTCTCGGTCGTGCTCACCACCCACCTGATGGAGGAGGCCGAGCGCCTGGCCGACGCCGTCGTCGTCGTCGACCACGGCCGCGTGGTGGCCAGCGGCACCCCCGAGGAGCTCACCCGGGCACCGGCCGCGCTCACCTTCACGGCCCGGCCCGGCCTGCCGACGGCCTCGCTGGTCTCCGCGCTGCCGGTGGGCGCCGAGGTCGCCGAGACCTCCCCGGGGCGCTACGCCGTCTCCGGGGTCGAGGTCGACCCGCGCGTGATGGCCACGCTCACCTCCTGGTGCGCCGGGCACGACGTGCTGCCCGAGGGGCTGGGACCGCTGCGCCGTACCCTCGAGGACGTGTTCCTCGACCTCACCGGCCGGAGCCTGCGGTGAGCGCGAGCGCCGCCGCGCAGGCGCCCGGGCACGCCCCCCTGGACCTGTCCCCCGCGGGCACCGCGGCGCCCTGGGGGCGCCGGGTGCGCCACCAGGCGGCCTTCGAGGCCCGCATCGCGCTGCGCAACGGCGAGCAGCTGCTGCTGACCCTGGTGCTGCCCGTCCTCGTGCTCGTCGGCGTCACCCGCGTCGCCTCCCTCGACCTCGGCGAGGGCGAGCGCCCCGCGCTGGCCGTGGCCGGCGTGCTGGCCCTGGCCGTCGTCTCCACCGCCTTCACCGGCCAGGCCATCGCCACCGGCTTCGACCGCCGCAACGGCGTCCTGCGGCTGCTGGCCACCAGCCCGCTGGGGCGCTCGGGGCTGCTGGCGGGCAAGGTGCTGGCGGTCCTGGCGCTCGTGCTCGTGCAGGTGCTGGTGCTGGGCGCCGCGGGCGCCCTGCTGGGCTGGCGGCCCGGTGCGGTCGGCCTGCTGGCGGCCGTGCCGGCGCTGCTGCTCGGCGTGGCCGCCTTCACCGCCCTCGGCCTGCTGCTGGCCGGCACCGTGCGCGCCGAGGGCACCCTGGCGGTCGCGAACTTCGCCTGGGTGCTCCTGCTGGCCGGCGGCGGCCTCGTGCTGCCCTCCCCGCTGGGCGCCGTCGGCGGCCTGCTGCCCTCCGGGGCCCTCGGCGACGCGCTGCGGGCGGCCGTGGGCGCCCAGGAGCTGGCGGTCGGCCCGCTGCTCGTGCTGGCCGCCTGGGCGGCCGCGGCCGGCCTGGCGGCGGCGCGCTGGTTCCGCTGGGAGTGAGCGGGTCCGCACCCCGCGGCCGCTCCCGCACGACCACCCCGCACGACCCGCCACGCACGAGGAGGGCCCCGTCACCGGTCCGGTGACGGGGC
>NZ_JBJLSF010000085.1:0-21121 GCF_050871885.1 Kineococcus aridisoli
TGGTCCCGCACGGTGTCCCGTGCGGGACCACCGCGGGGAGGCCCGGGGGACCCGGGGACCCGGGAAGGGCTAGGCGCTGAGGCGGTCGGTGGTCGCGGCGTCGCGCTCGCCGCCGAAGAACTTCTCCAGCACCGCCGAGAACGTCGGCTCGTCGGGGTCGGTGGCGGTGAACAGCGTCATCGAGCTGCGCAGCTTGGCCGCGTCGACGGCGCCGAACACCTCCTCCGCGTCCTCGCCCGGCAGGTCCAGCAGCGTGCGCGCGCACTCGCGCAGCCGGTCCCCGAGGACCGGGTGCGCCAGGTAGGCCTGCGCCTCGTCGAGGCCGGAGACCGCGTACCGCACCGAGGTGGGGCTGGAGCCCAGCCCCGCGATCTGCGGGAACACCCACCACATCCAGTGCGAGGTCTTGCGCCCGGCGCGCAGTTCCCGGACGGCGCCCTCGTAGGTGCCGTCCTGGGCGTCGACGAAGCGCTGCAGGTCGTAGCGGTCGCTGCTCACCGCACCAGCCTGCACCGCACCACCCGTGCCCGCACCCGCCCGCTCCCTCCCGCCGCCCCGCGGGGCCCGTGCGGGAGGATCGGGGCGTGAGCGACGACCTGGCCCGCGACCTGCGCATCCCCGCCGACCTGCTGCCCGCCGACGGGCGCTTCGGGTCCGGCCCGTCCAAGGTGCGCCCCGCCCAGGTGGACGCGCTCGTGCGCGCCGGGCGCGACGTGCTGGGCACCTCGCACCGCCAGGAGCCGGTGAAGGCGCTCGTGCGGCGCGTGCGCGAGGGCCTGGCGCAGCTGTTCGCGCTGCCCGCCGGCTACGAGGTCGTGCTCGGCAACGGCGGCAGCACGACCTTCTGGGACGTGGCGGCCTGCTGCCTGGTGCGCGAGCGCTCCCAGCACCTGGTGCTGGGGGAGTTCTCGGCCAAGTTCGCCGCGGCCGCCGCGGCGGCCCCCTTCCTGGCCGAGCCCGTCGTGGTGCGCGGTGAGCCCGGCACGCTGCCGCGGCTGGGGGAGGTCGCCGACGGCGTCGACGTCGTGGCGTGGCCGCACAACGAGACCTCCACCGGTGTCGCCGCCCCGGTGCGGCGACCGCGCGGCCCGCTGCCCGCGGACGGCGGGCCGCTCGTCGTGGTCGACGCCACCAGCGGTGCCGGCGGGCTGCCGGTCGACGTCGCGCAGACCGACGTCTACTACTTCGCGCCGCAGAAGGCGTTCGCCGCCGACGGCGGGCTGTGGCTGGCGCTGCTGTCGCCGGCCGCGCTGGAGCGCGCCCGGGAGGTCGGGGCCACCGGCCGCTGGACGCCGGCGTCGCTGGACCTGCGGATCGCGGTGGAGAACTCCCGCAAGGACCAGACCTACAACACCCCCGCGGTGGCGACGCTGGTGATGCTGGCCGAGCAGGTGGAGTGGCTGCTGGAGCAGGGCGGGTTGCCGTGGGCGGTGCAGCGCTGCGCCGACTCGGCGCAGGTCGTCTACGGGTGGGCGCAGGCGCGGGAGTGGGCCAGCCCGTTCGTGGCCGAGCCGGCGGCCCGCAGCACGGTCGTGGCCACCATCGACCTCGACCCCTCGATCGACGCCGCGCTCGTGCAGGAGGTGCTGCGGCGCAACGGGGTCCTCGACGTCTTCCCGTACCGCAGCCTGGGGCGCAACCAGCTGCGGATCGGGCTCTTCCCGGCCGTCGAACCCGACGACGTGCGGGCCCTGACCGCGTGCGTCGACCACGTCGTGGCGGCGCTCAGGAAAGCCTGACCTTCTTCCCGGAAAAGGGGGAAGGAATGCCTCACCTGGCTTTTCCGGGGCGGTTCAGGAAAGGCGTTCCTTCGTAGCGGGATCCGCATTCCCCGGTTACCGTCGAAGGCATGGCGACCGTGAACCTGGACCTGACCCCCATCCACCAGTGCTCCGTCAGCGGGTGCACCTTCAACGAGGACGTCTCGTGCCACGCCCCGACGATCACCGTCGGCGACCACGGCGCGAACCACTGCGGCACCTTCCTGGGCCTGCCCACCAAGCACCGCACGTCCCCCTCCGGGCACGTCGGCGCCTGCCAGCTGGCCGACTGCCGCCACAACTCGGACCTGACCTGCACCGCCGAGACGATCGACGTCGGCACCGAGGCCGGTGGCGAGACCCGCTGCCTGACCTACTCGGCGGCCTGACCTACTCGGCGGCCTGACCTGCTCGGCGGCCCGAGCGCGCCGCGTCCAGTTCCGGTGCGAGCATCCGCGCCAGGGCCGGTTCCACGCCCCAGGTGCTGGTGAGGTCGTCGTACTCGCCGAGCAGCTCGGCCAGCCGTGCGGGGGAGGGGGCGGACGCGGTCCGCACCCCGCGCAGCATCGCGTTGCGCGGGGTGTGCCGGGAGTCGATGAACTCCACGACCTCGACCCGGTAGCCCAGCACCTGCAGCACGAGCGCGCGCAGGGCGTCGGTGAGGACGTCGGCGAAGCGCTCGCGCAGGATCGCGTGGCGCACCAGCGGGTTGCGCTCCCCGGCCGCGACGAGCTGGCGCTGGACGTCGCGGTGGCAGCACGGCGCCGCCAGCACCACCTCCGACCCCCAGCGCACGGCCCGCGCCAGCGCCTCGTCGGTCGCGGTGTCGCAGGCGTGCAGCGCCATGACCACGTGCGGGGCGCGCCCCTCGAACGGCTCGGCGCCGGCGATGGTGCCGACCGCGAACCCCAGCCCCGGCAGGCCGGCCTCCTGCGCGGCCGCCCGCGTGGTGGCGACGACGTCGTCGCGCACGTCCACGCCCACGGTGGCCAGCTCCTTGCCCGCCTCGAGCGCCTGCTGCTGCAGCCAGCGGTGGGCGGCGAAGGTGAGGTAGGCGTTGCCGCAGCCGAGGTCGACCGCCCGCAGCTGCGGCCCGCCCTGCTGCAGGACCGCGGGGGCCAGCGTGGCCAGCTGGCGCACGAACGCCTCCACCTGCCGCCGCTTGTCGCCGCCGGCGCCCAGGACCCGGAACAGCGGGTCGTCGGGGTCCACCAGGCGCTGCCTGGCCCTGTCGTGCACCTGCGGGCCCGCCGCCGCGCCGGCGGTCTGCCCGCCCCGGGCGCTGCGGTGCACCTGGGCCTCGCCCTTCTTGGTCACCCGCAGCTGCAGCACCTCGCCGGCCGTCTCGACGTGCAGGTTGCCGTAGGGGGCGGCCAGCAGCTCGTCCACGGCGGCGGCCGCCTCGGCGGCGGGGACGTTGCGGATGCGCACGACCGGCCCGGTGCGGGCGGTGAACTGCAGGTGCGCGCCCGACTTCAGCCGCACCGGGCGCACCTCCACGCGCTCGTGCTCGGGGGCCTCGAGCCCGCGGCGACGGCCCGCGGCGACGGCCCGCACCAGGTGCCCGGTGTCCAGCAGCAGGGTGCGGACGTCGGTGAGCGCGGTGGTCAGGTCGGTGGGCACGGCACCATTCTCACGCCGCCGCGGCCTCCTCCTCGCCGCCGCGGCCGCTCACCGGCACCAGGCGCAGGTGCGGTGCGCTGCGCCGCCAGGCCACCCGCACCCGCGCCCGGCGCAGCAGGAAGGCGCCGACGCCGACGGCGACGAGCGTGGAGGGGATCGAGCCGACGAGGATCGACCACTCGGGCCCGCAGCGGGAGCCCACCCAGCCCACGAACGGCCCGCCGACGACCGTGCCGCCCTGCACCAGCGACATGTAGATCGCCATGACGCGTCCGCGCAGGCGCGGCTCGGTGCTCATCTGCACGGTCGCGTTGGCGGTCGTCAGCAGCGTCAGCGAGGCCAGGCCGAGCAGGGGCAGGACGAGCAGGTACAGCGGGTAGGTGGGCATGAGCGCGGCGAGCGTGGCCGTGAGGCCGAAGGCGACGCCGGCGCCGACGAGCAGCCGGTGGCGGGGGCGCTCGCGGCGGGCTGCCACGAGGGCGCCGGTGAGCGAGCCGACCGCCAGCACCGTGCCGGCGAAGCCGTAGGCGGCGGAGCCGGCCTCGTAGCGCACGCTCGTCATGAGCGCGGACGTCAGCTGGAAGTTCAGCCCGAAGGTCCCCACGACGCCGACGAGCACGAAGACCGCCAGCAGGTCGGGGCGGGTGCGCACGTAGCGCAGCCCCTCGCGCATGCCGCCGCCGGCGAGGCGCTCCGTGCGCGGCACCGGGTGCGCCGGGCGCATGAGGTGCAGCATCGCCAGCGGCGCCAGGAACGTCAGCGCGTTGACGAGGAAGACCGGGCCGGTGCCGATCCAGGCGATGAGCAGACCGGCCAGCGCCGGGCCGACCAGCCGCGCGGAGTTGAACGAGGCGGAGTTCAGGCCGATGGCGTTGGGCAGGTCCTCCGGCGGCACGAGCTGGCTGACGAAGGTCTGGCGCACCGGGCCGTCGATGGCGGAGACGCAGCCGAGCAGCGTGGCCAGGACGTAGACGTGCCACAGGCGCGCGTGCCCGCTGAGGACGAGGGCGGCCATCGCCAGCCCGACCACGAGCAGCCCGGCCTGGGTGGCCATGAGCGTGCGGCGCTGCGGGAAGCGGTCGGCGATGGTGCCGGCCAGCGGGGCGAGCAGCAGGATCGGGCCGAACTGCAGCCCCGTGGTGATGCCGCCCGCGGTGCCGGAGCCGTTCGTGAGGACCTGGATGACCAGCCAGTCCTGGGCCACGCGCTGCATCCACGTGCCGGTGTTGCTGATGAGGGCGCCGGCCGCCCACAACCGGTAGTCGCGGTGGCGCAGGGAGCGGAAGGTCGCGCTCACTCGTCGACCACCCGGTCCAGGATGCGGGCGGCCTCGGCGAGGGTGGCGCGCTCGTCGTCGCCGAGGACGGCCAGCCGCCGGCCGAGCCAGGCGGCGCGGCGGGCGCGGGTGTCCTCCACGACGCGGTGGCCGGCCTCGGTGACCGAGCACAGCACCTGGCGCCCGTCGCGCGGGTGCTCGGTGCGCTGGACGAGCCCGGCGTCGACGAGGCCGGTGAGGGTGCGGGTCATCGACGGGGGGCGCACGTGCTCGGCCTCGGCCAGCTCGCGGGGGGTGCGCGGGCCGTCGCGGTGCAGCAGGGCGAGGACGGAGAACTGGGCGTCGGACAGCTCGTCGACGGACTTCATGGCGCGCAGGCGGCGGGCGGTGCGCAGCAGCGCGATGCGCAGGTCGACGGCGAGCTGGTCCAGCGCTGGGGCGCCCGCGGCGGCGGGCCCGGGGCTGGAGGAGGGCACCCGTCCAGCGTAGTCGTTAGGCCCGCTAATTACCACTGGCAACGAAGTGAGGGTGCGCCACCGGCCGGGTTCCCTCGTGGCTGTACGGGGCGTTAGAGTCAGTCACGTTGTGTAGCGGACCGGACGGGCGGTCCGCCCGTGTCGCGGAAGGGTGGGCGAACGCGTGGGTGGACTTCCAGCGACCTCGACGACCGGCCTCGTCGACAGCCCCGCCGACGGGAGCGCCGTCGGGCGCCTCGACCGCCGCGTCGACGGCGGCCTCGCCCTGACCACGGAGGTCAACGTCGGTGCGGCCCTGCTGCGCGCCCAGCGCCGCTTCGGGGAGTGCCGCGACCTCACCGCGCTGGCCGAGGAGCTGGTGACCGAGGTCCACCGCTGCGGGCACCAGCGCGTGCTGCTGCTGGAGACCGTCGCCCGCTCCCGCCACCGCGAGCTGGAGGTCCTCGCCGCCCGCGGCGACCTGCTGCTCGTCGCCGGCCGCCGCTTCACCGGCACCGACCTCACGCGCATGTCGCCCTCGGCCGTCGTCGAGCTCGTGCCCGGCCACCCGCGCGCACCCCGGCTGGCCGTCTGGGGCGTCGCCGACGCGAGCACGCCCGCCCTGGAGGTCCTCGCCGCCGCGGGCGGCGCCGCCTGGCGCGCCCTCGTCGCCACCGACGACGCCCGCCGCGCCGGCACCGAGCTGTCCGGCGCGCAGCTGCTGCTCTCCGGCGCGCTGCGGCTGGCCGGCCTCGGCTCCTGGTCCTGGAACCCCGCCACCGGCGTGGTCGCCCTCGACGACCGGCTGCGCGAGATGCTCGGCCTGGACGCCGAGGAGCCCGACCCCGACCTGGACGCCTGGCGGGCGCGCATCCACCCCGACGACCGCGGCCCCTTCACCGGGGTCGAGGACCCCGCCGCCCACGCCGGGACCTCCGCGCCCTACCCGTTCCGGGTGCGCACCGCCGACGAGCGCGAGCGCACCTTCCTGGGCATGAGCGTCCCGCTGGCCACCACCAGCACCAGCGTCGTGCAGGGCCTGGTCCTGGACGTCTCGGCCGGGGAGAAGTCCACCGGCGAGCTGGTCCGGCTGGCCCAGTGCGACTCCCTCACCGGCCTGGCCAACCGCTCCGTGCTCGACACCCGCCTCGCCGAGGCGCTGGAGCGGGCGACGCCCACCGACGCCGTCGCGCTCGTCCTGCTCGACCTCGACCGCTTCAAGCTCGTCAACGACACCCTCGGCCACCAGATCGGCGACGCGCTGCTGCGCCAGGTCGCCGTGCGCCTGGAGGACGCCGCCCCGCCCGGGGCCACCCTGGCCCGCCTGGGCGGTGACGAGTTCGTCGTCATGGTCCCCGGGGTCAGCCGCACCGACGCCGCCGCCCTCATCGCCCGCGACATCATCCGCCGCGTGCGCTCGCCCATGCTGCTGCCCGGCCTGCCCGAGCCCTTCGTGTGCACCTCCAGCGCGGGCATCGCCGTCGGGCACAGCGGCACCGGCGACGAGCTCTTCCGCAGCGCCGACATGGCCCTGTACCGCGCCAAGGACGGCGGCCGCGACCGCGTGGCCGTCTACGACTCCGCGATGCGCGACGAGGCGCAGGCCCGCCGCGACGCCGAGCACCGCGTGCGCCGCGCGCTGCGCACCGACGGGCTGCGCGTGGTCTGGCAGCCCATCGTCGACCTGCGCCGCGGCGAGCTCGTGGCCGCCGAGGCGCTCGTGCGCCTGGAGGACCCCGTCGAGGGGCTGCTGGAGCCGAAGTCCTTCGTCGACACCGCCGAGGACACCGGCCTCATCGTGGACGTCGACACCTGGGTGCTGGGGGAGGTGCTGCGCCAGCTGCGCGAGTGGCGCCGCGCCGGCCAGGGCCTGCAGGTCTCCTTCAACGTCTCCGGCAAGACGCTGGAGCACCCCGCCTTCGCCCACCGCCTGGCCCACAGCGTCGAGTCCACCGGTGCCGCCGGCTCCTCGCTGCTGGCCGAGGTCACCGAGCGGACCCTCATCGACCTCTCCACCTCCACGCGCGCCAGCCTCGGCGAGCTGCGCAGCATCGGTGCCCGCGTCGGGCTGGACGACTTCGGCACCGGGTACTCCTCGCTGTCCTACCTCGACCGCTTCCCCCTGAGCTTCCTGAAGATCGACATGAGCTTCGTGCGGCCCCTGGGGACCTCCGAGCGCGCGGCGGCCGTCGTCGAGGCGCTCATCGGGCTCGCCCACGCGCACGGCATGGTCGTCACCGCCGAGGGCGTGGAGACCGAGCAGCAGGCCGCGATGCTGCGCGAGATGGGCTGCGACCGCGCGCAGGGCTGGCTCTTCGGCCGGCCCGTCACCGCCGGCGACCTGCCCCTGCCCCTGCCGCTGCCCCCGGCGGGGCCCTAGCCCACCCGCCCGGACCTGCTCCCCGGCCCCGCTCCCGCACGCCTGCCCCCCGGAGCCGTCCCCCGCGGCCGCCGGGGGAGCCCCGCCCCGGCGGCGCTGACCCGTTCGGGGCAGCGGGGATCAAGATCCGGCCCCCGGCGATCGATGCATGTGCGGAAGGATCCGTCGGTGTCGTGCCGGCGCCCGCCGGCGCCCTCGGTGCACCGGCGGGAGCCGCAGTGGGGGGAGTCAGCCGGATGGCGGGGGAAGCCGTGAGCAGTCCTGGCGTCGCCGGGCCCCGCGGCGCCGTGCTCGGCGCCGCCGGGGCCGTGGTCGTGTGCGCCCTCGTCGCCACCTTCGTCCTGACCTCCTCGACCGGTGCCGGCACGTTCGTGCTCGCCGCGATCGGCGTGACCTCGGTGGCCGGGATGGTGTGGGGGTGCCTCGTGCACCGCCCGCGCCCGCTGCTGGCGTGGTGGCTGCTCGTCGTGGCGGGCGTGGGCTTCCTGGCCGGCTCGGCCGTGCGGCCGTGGAGCCTGGAGCGCAGCGGGGCGGCGCACTACCTCGTCGACGTCCTCTCCCTCAGCGGGTACCTGGCGCTGCTGCTCGCCCTGGTGAAGCTGGCCCGCGCCCACGGCGGCCTGCGTCGGGAGGTGCTGTGCGACGTCCTCATCGCCGGTGCCGCCGGGGCCCTGGCGGCCGTCCAGCACCTCGTCGTCCCGCTGACGCTGCTGCCCGGCCGGTCGGTGGCCACCTCGGTGCTCGCCGCGGTCTACCCCCTCGTCGACGTCCTGCTCGTGTGCCTGGTCATCGACCTGCTCTTCGCCGCCCCGCGCCGGCGCAGCTACCAGCTGATGCTCGCCGCCGTCATCGCCCTGCTGGCCGGGGACGTCTGGTACGCGGCCTTCGGCGTGCGCGGGGAGCTGCTGCCCCCGCTGGTCGTCAGCACGCCGTTCGTCGTCGCCTACCTGCTCATCACGGCGGCCGCGCTGCACCCCTCCCAGCGCCAGGACGCGCCCGCCGGCGCGAAGGTCGCCGACGCCTGGTCCTGGCGGCGCCTGGTGCTGCTGAGCGTGTCGCTGGCCGCGCTGGTGCTGCTGCTGGCGGTCCGCCCGGCCGGCGGGTCGCCGCTGACCCGGTGGGCCGGCGTGGCGACAGTGGCGGTCGTCCTCGCGCTGCTGCTGCTGCGCGCGGTCTCGGCGGTCAACGGGCAGGCGCGCGCCCGCGCGCTGCTGGCCCACCGGGCCAGCCACGACCCGCTCACCGACCTGCCCAACCGCGACGGCCTGCGCCAGCAGCTGGCCGAGCTGACGGCGCAGCCGTCCGCCGCGCAGGGCCGGCACTGGCTGTTCTACGTCGACCTCGACGGCTTCAAGCGCGTCAACGACACCCGTGGTCACCACGCCGGCGACGAGCTGCTGCAGGTCACCGGGGCGCGGCTGCGCGAGATCGCCGGCAGCGGCGGCACCGTGGCGCGCCTGGCCGGTGACGAGTTCGTCGTGCTGGCCGGTGGCGACGAGGGGCGGATGCGGGAGATCGCCGACCGGCTCGTGCGCGAGCTGGCCAGGCCCGTGCGCGTGGCCGGCGCCGACGCCGTCGTGACCGCCTCCGTCGGCGTCTCCGCGGTCCGCTCCAGCGCGCAGACCGCCATGCGCGAGGCCGACACCGCCATGTACCAGGCCAAGAAGGACGGGCGCGGGCAGTGGCTGCTCTTCGACGCCACCATGCGCTCGGACCAGGGCGCCGCCGTCGAGCTGGAGCTGCACCTGCGCCACGCCGTCGACGAGGACGCCCTGACCTGCGCCTACCAGCTGATCGTCGACATCGGCACCGGCCGCCCGGTGGGCGCGGAGGCGCTGCTGCGCTGGGAGCGGCCGCTGTCCGGTCCCGTCTCGCCGGTGGAGTTCGTCCCGCTGCTGGAGGAGACCGGGCTCATCAACCGGGTCGGGCTCTCCACGCTGCGACGGGCCCTGCTGCAGCTGGCCCGCTGGCGCGAGCAGGGCCTGGTGGACCACGACTTCCGCATGTCGGTCAACGTCGCACCCCGCCAGCTGCTCGACCCGGCGTTCGCCGACCTCGTCCGCACCGCGCTGGCCGAGGCGGGGGTGGAGGGCGGCAGCCTGATCCTGGAGATCACCGAGTCCTCCGTGCTGGCCGACTCCGAGGTCGTCATGGACACGCTGCAGGCCCTGCGCCGGATGGGGATCGGCCTGGCCGTCGACGACTTCGGCACCGGGTACTCCGCGCTGTCCTACCTGCGCACCCTCCCGGTGACGCGGGTGAAGATCGACCGCAGCTTCGTGGCCAACCTGGGCGAGGACAGCAGCAGCGACGAGGCCCTCGTGCGCGCCGTGGTCGCGGTCAGCGCCGCCCTCGGCCTCGGCGTGACGGCCGAGGGCATCGAGACCGACGCGCAGCGCGAGATCCTGCGCCGGCTGGCCGTCCGCCACGGCCAGGGCTGGCTGTGGGCGCGCGCCGCCGACCCCGAGACCGTCGGCGCGGTCCTCGCCTCCTGGAGCCGGCGCGCCGTCCGCTGACCCGGACCCCGGACCCCGGACCCGGACCCGGAACCAGGACCGGCCCGGTCCCGGCGACCCGCGAGGGTGCCGGGACCGGGCCGGTCCTGGTGGTGGGGTGCTGGGCGTCAGCGCCAGGAGGAGGCGAGCGCCGGCTCGGGGAACTCGTAGGCCCAGTAGGTCTGCTCGTCCAGCCGGTGCACCTTCGTGCCGTCGCTGACGGTGTCGACGAGGCGGGTGATCAGCCGCGGCAGGGCCAGGTCCTGCTCGTTGTGCCGGCAGATGTCGATGCTGGCCACGCCGCCGGTGCGCTCCACGACCGCGCACATCTGCGAGACCATCCGGGCGAACACGCCGCTGCTGCGGTAGTCGGGGTGGACGCCGACGCAGCCGATGTACCAGATCTTCCCGGCGGCGTGCAGCTGCGGCCAGCGGTGCGCGAAGTACTCCTCGCTGACCAGGGGCATGGCCGAGAGGTGGTTGGTGAAGGTGCCGAAGGCGCACACCCGGCCGTCGTCGTCCAGGCCCAGGTACTTCATGACGCGCCGGTCCGCGCACACGTCGTCGAACTCGGCGCGGGTCATGAGGTGGCGCTGCACCGCCAGCACCCGCAGCCGGTCGAACGCGACCTGGTAGGTCGCCCAGGCGCCCTCCAGCAGGTCGCCCTCCAGCGTCGTCCTCGTCACCAGGTCCACCTGCGTCCGCGTCGCCACGGCTCCTCCTCGCGCTCCCGGCCGAGACCCCCCCGACCACTCAGAGCTCACAGTAATCACTCTGAGTAGCCTCGTAGGGGTGCATCCGGAGAGTTCACGCGATCGGCACCCCCGTGACCCCCCGGGTGGGTGACCGCCGGGGCTCAGCGGCGGTGCACGTGCGCGGCGTCGGCCTGCGCGACCGGCCGCACGACGACCTTGTCGACGTCCACGTGCGGCGGGCGGGTCACCGCGAACGCGATGACGTCCGCGACGTCCTCGGCGCTCAGCGGGGTCAGCCCCTCGTACACCTTCTCCGCGGCCGCCCGGTCGCCCAGGCGCACGAGGGAGAACTCCGTCTCGACCATCCCCGGCGCGATCTCGGTGACCCGCACCGGCTCGCCGAGCAGCTCCTGGCGCAGCGTGCGGCACAGCGCGTTCACCCCGTGCTTGACGGCCGTGTACCCGCCGCCGCCGGGGTAGACCTCGAAACCCGCGATCGAGCCCAGGACGACCACGTGGCCGTTCCCGCCGCGGCGCATCCCCGCCAGCAGCGCCTGGTGCACCCGCAGCACCCCCACGACGTTGACGTCGTACATCGCCTTCCAGCCCTCGGGGTCGCCGTCCTCGACGCGGTCGCTGCCGAACGCCCCGCCGGCGGAGTGCACGACGACGTCGACGTCGCCCGCGGCGGCGGCCATCGCCGCCACCGAGGCCGCGTCCGTGACGTCGAGGGCCAGGGCCCGCCCGCCCACCTCGGCCGCCAGCGCCTCGCAGCGCTCGACGCGGCGGGCGGCGGCGATCGTGGCGAACCCGGCGGCGGCCAGCGCCCGCACGGTCGCCGCGCCGATGCCGCTGCTGGCGCCGGTGACCAGCGCGGTGCGGACGGGAGCCTGGGCGGGGGTCTCGGCCATGCGCCCATCCCAGCAGACCCCGGCGGGTCCGCGGCGGCCGGGGCGGGCGGCGGGGGGCCCGGCGGGGGGAGACTGGACGCGTGCCGCTGTTCCTGCCCCCCTCCAAGGCCAAGCCGCCGCCACCCCCGCTGGTGACCGACGACCGCCGCCCCGTGCTCGTCGGCCTGGCGGTGTGGGCGGTGCTGCTCGTCGTCGCCCTCGTCGTCCCGGAGGTGCGCAGCACCGGCCAGGGCCGCTGGCTGGGCTCCTGCATCGCCGGCCTCGCCCTCGGGCTGGTCGGCCTGGCCCACGTGCACCGGCGCGAGCGGCGGGCGCGCCGGGGCCCCCGCGAGCCCCGCGAGCCCTCCCCGCGCTGATCAGCCGGGCAGCTCCTCGGCCAGCAGCTCCGCCGCCGCGCCGCCGCCGTCGTCGTCCAGCAGCGCGGCCAGGACCGCCCGCAGCGGCCAGGCGCCGGCCGCCTGGGCCAGTCCCCGGGCCGCGCCCCGCGCACCGGTCGCCACGACGGCCGCACCCGCCCCCGCGCCGGTGACCCAGAAGCCGACGTCCTCGCCGTCGCAGCGCAGCCGCTCCACCTGCCGCCAGCTCGCCGGGGCGCCGGGCAGCAGCGCCGCGACGGCCGGCGGGACCTCGCGCAGCGCGCCCGCCGGGTGCTGCAGCCGCCCGTCGGCCCGCTCGGAGGCCAGGTCGGCGTCCAGCAGCTGCGCGACGGCCGCGGCCGCGGCCGCGGGCACCAGCACCCGCGGGCCCAGGTCGCGCCGCTGCGCCCAGGCGGGGGAGTCCACGACGACCACCTCGGCCGGGTCCGCGGCCACCACGCGCCCGGCCGCGTCCAGGGCCGCGACCACCGCCGGGGGTTCGGCCGACACCACGCGGGCGGCGTCGCGCCCGAGCGCGGTCCAGATCCGCAGCAGGTCCAGCGCCGGCACGTCCGCGGCCGCGCGCGCCGCCGCGGCCAGCAGCGGCGGCAGGTCGTCGGGCCCGGCCGCGCCGAGGTCGTCGAGGACGCCGAGCGCGGCGCGCACCCCGGCGGGCAGCTCCAGCACCCACGGCGGAGCGGCCGGCAACCACGCCGGGGCCCCGCCGGGCGGGCGGCTGACGGCGGGCAGCGGCCCGTGGCGGCGCAGCCACCACGCGCTCAGCGGGGTGCGCCGGTGCGCTCCGGCGCTCCAGGGCCGGGTCAGCGCGGCCACCCCGCCCGGCGTGGCCGCCAGCGCGGCGAGCACCTGCGGCCAGGCGCCGGTGACGAGGTCGAGGTCGCGCACGGCGACCGCCTCGGCGACGACCGTCTCGGCGGCCTCGTCGAGCACGTCGCCCCAGACCTGCTCGGCGTACTCGTCGGCGTCGGCCAGCCCCAGCTCGAGCGCGGCCGCCGGGTCGGCCAGGTCCAGCTCGCCCAGCCGCACCACGGCCGGGGCGGCCAGGACGCCCACCGCGCGCAGCACCCCCGGCCCCCACGCGGCGAGCAGGTCGGGGGAGACGGGCCCCACCTCCCCGGGGTCCGTGCAGCGCTCGGCCAGGGAGCCGGGCAGCACCAGCGCACCCGCGGGGCACAGCTCGTCGTCGGCGTCGGGCAGCGCCAGGTCGGCCAGCCACGGCAGGTCCTGGGCGACGCGGACCACCAGCTCCTCGTCGGCGTCCCCGTCGGCGTCCCCGTCGGCGTCCCCGTCGGCGTCCCCGTCGGCGTCCGGCCCGGGCGCCACGACCGCCGCGACCAGGCCCAGCACGGCGTCCGCCACCGCGTCGGGGTCCTCGGCGTCGGGGGAGGCGGCCACCGCGGCGCGCACCGCGGGGTCGGTCAGGACGGCCCAGGCCCCGCCCTCGCGCGCCCCCAGGCGCACCAGCAGCTGCTGCGCCGGCCCCTCCGCCAGGTGCGGGTGCACCACCCGCAGCCCGTGCGGGGCCAGGACCGCCGCGGCCGCGGCGTCCAGGACGTCCCCGGGCAGCAGGACGGTGCCGCGGGCGCCGTGCACGACGCGCCCGTCCAGCAGCGGCACCGGCAGCCCCGCCATGGCCTCGCGGGCCAGCGGGTCGGCCGCCAGCGGCGCCAGCGCCGCGAACAGCCGGGCCGCGGCCGCCGGCTCCTGCACGGGCAGCACGTCGAGGACGTCGGCCAGCGACAGGCGCTGCACGCCGAGGTCGGTGAGCAGCCGGTCCAGGGCGCGCGGGGCCGCGACCAGGCCCCCCAGGGCCGGGGCCAGCGCGGCCAGCAGCCGCGGGTCGTCGGCGCCCGCGCCGGTGAGCGCGACCGCCGAGGACGGGCGCACCCGCAGCACCGCGCCGTCGGGGTCGGCCTCGACGGCCGGCAGCAGCGGCGCCTCGCGCGCGCGCTCCAGGACCCGGCGGCGCAGCTCGGCGTCGACGCGGCCGGCGGCCGCGCCGTGCGGCAGCAGCGCGACGGCGTCCCCGCCGTCGGCGGCGACCTCCACGAGCAGGTCGCAGTACGCCTGCGCGGCGTGCTCCAGCAGCGCCCCGCCCGCCGGTCCCGGCGCCAGCCGCCGCCGGTCCGGGCCCAGCGGGAAGGTCGCGACGAGCACCGCCGGCCACGGCAGCTCCTCGTCGGTGGGGGTGGGGGCGCACACCACGCCCGGCGGCGGGTGGCCGCCCGCGCGCGGCAGCGCCCACGCCAGCTGCCAGCCCAGCCGGGAGCGCTCCTCCACGCCGCGGCCGGTCAGCAGTGCCGCCTCGTGGCGGCCGCGGCGGCGCAGCACGTGCCAGCGCTCCTCGACGTCCGCGCACCGGCGCTCGGGGGCGCCGGGCACCTGCACGACGACCTCGCCCAGCGCCGGCAGCGCCAGCAGCAGCACGTCGCCGACCTCGGCCAGCAGCCGCTCGGCGAGCTCGCGGGCGGCGCGGTCGCGCAGCGGCAGCACGACGGCGGTGTCGTAGCCGGGCGGCGGCGGGGCGGCGTCCGGCGCGGGGAAGGGCAGCCGCAGCACCGGGACCGCCCCGCCGCGGCGGTCGGCCTCGGCGCGGGCGGCGGGGGAGCCGCTGGTGCGCAGCAGCGCCGCCGTGCCGGCGCGCGAGAAGCGCACCGCACCGCTCGTGGAGGAGACCACGGGCTCGTCGGTGACGGCCAGCACCGCGGAGAAGCCGACGCCGAAGCGGCCGACGACCCCGTCGGCCGGCTCGCGCTTGGCGCTGGCGCGCAGCGTCGCCAGGCCCTGCACGCCCTCGGCGTCCAGCGGGGCGCCGGTGTTCGCGGCGACGAGCGCGCCGTGGCCGGTGCCGCCGCCCGGGGCGTGCGGGTCGTCGTCGAGCAGGCGCAGCAGCAGCCGCCCCGGCACGCCGGCGCCCGCGGCGGCGTCCGCGGCGTTCTGCGCCAGCTCGACCACCAGCCGGTCGCGGTAGGCGCCGAGGGCGGCGTCCTCCTCGGCGTTGGCGTCCTCGCGCAGCCGGGCGGCGGAGGCGTTCCAGCCGGCGAGGACGCGCTCGCGCAGCGCCCGCGTGCCGAACGGGTCGGCGGAGCTCAGCTGCCCGTCCCCGCGACCGTCCCGTCGGGCGCCTCGCCGGGCGCGTCGTCGGGCAGGTCGGCCAGGCCCACGAGCTCCAGGCCGTCGGCGGCGAGGTCGTCGACCAGGGGCGCGCTGCGCTCCTCCGGCTCGACCTCGACGTCGGTCTCGCTGTGCGCGCCGCAGCCGTGGTCGGCGCTGACGACGCGCCCGTCCTCCGGGGACCACTCGCTCGCGCAGACGCCGAACACCTGCCGCAGCGCCCCCGCGACGGGCAGGAAGAAGCCGCAGGTGGAGCACTGGCCCTTGGCGTGCTCGGCGATCTCGGTGCGCGGGCCGCGGTCGCCCTCGTACCAGCGGGTGGCGGCCGCGTCGCGGCCCAGGGGCGACAGGACCCGCTCGCGGCCCAGGCCCAGCTCGAAGAGCGCCAGCGCGTCGGCCTCCTCCTCGCCGGTGGCCTCGTAGCCCTGCTCCAGCAGCGGGTCGTCGGCCTTGCGCGGCAGCGTGTCGTGCGGGCCGACGTCACCGGGTGCGATGCGCTCGACCCAGGGCAGCCACTCCGGCGGCTGCAGCGCGTCCTCGCCGGGCAGCAGGCAGACCTCGTTGACGGTGACGTTGCGGGCGCGCGAGGCGCGGCTGAGCGTCACCGTCCAGCGCCAGCCCCGGTAGCCGGGCAGCAGGCAGTCGAAGGCGTGGCTGACGAGGCGGTCGCCCTCGGCGGTGGCGCCCAGGTGCTCCCCGACGGTGCCGGGCTCGGCGTCCTCCTCGGCGGCGGAGCGGGCCAGGTCGACGGCCGCCGCGGCGGCCGCGTCCAGCGTCGGCTTGCGGGGGCGCCGCGCGCGGGTCTCGGGCACGCTCACGCCTCGAGGTCGTCGGCGACGGCCCGCAGGACGGTCGCGACCTTGCGGGCGCCGCCCTTCTCGGGGTAGCGGCCGCGGCGCAGCGAGCTGGAGACGCCGTCGAGCAGCTTGATGAGGTCCTCCACGATGACGACCATGTCCTCGGGCTTCTTCCGGGTGGCCCGGGCGACCGAGTGCACCGGGTCCAGCAGGCGCACGGACAGGGCCTGGGTGCCGTTCTTGCCCTGGACCACGCCGAACTCGACCCGGCTGCCCTTGGCCAGCGTCGAGGTGCCGGCGGGCAGCGCGGAGGCGTGCACGAACACCTCGCCGCCGTCCTCGGCGGCGAGGAAGCCGAACCCCTTGTCGGCGTCGAACCACTTGACCTTGCCAGTCGGCACGGGAACCTTCTCCAGTTGCGGGTCCGGGCGCTGCGGCGGGCCGCGCGCACCGGTCGATCGGTGTCTGAGAGCCGTCGGCGGGGCGGGAGCCTCGCGACGGCGGTCTGCCCCCAGGTTAACGGGGAGCGGGGACCGCCTTCTTCCCCGCGCGCAGCTGCTGCGCGTGCAGGGCCAGCCAGCCGGGGAAGTCCTCCAGACCGGCGAGCACCACCTCGGCGCCGGCCGCGCGCAGGGCGTCGGCGTCGTGGGCGCCGGTGCTCACCCCGACGGCGACCGCGCCGGCCACCTGCGCGGCCCGCACGTCCCCGGGGTGGTCGCCCACGTAGGCGCTCGCGCCCAGCTCGCGCAGGCGCACGCCCTTCTGCTCGGCGAACAGGTCGCCGCTGACGTCGGCGCGCTCCACCGCGTCCGCCAGGCCGGCCGCGGCCAGCACGCGGTGCACGTTCGGCGCGTGCTTGGCGCTGACGACGACGCTGCGCCCGCCGTGCGCGGCCGGGGCCGCCAGCGCCGCGGCGGCACCGGGCAGGGCGCGCACCGAGTCCACGCCCAGCGAGGGGTACAGCTGCTTGTAGCGGGCCGCGATCCGCTCCACCTGCCCGGGCGGCGTGCCGGGGGCCAGCCCGGCGACGATCCGCTCCAGCGGCATCCCCGCCCAGGGCCAGACGTCGGCCGCGTCGACGTGGACGCCGACCTCGGCGAGGACGGCGCGCAGCGTGGCGGTGATGCCCTCGCTGGAGTCCACGAGCGTCATGTCGAGGTCGAACCCGACGACGGGCACGGGGCCGTCCAGCGCGGGGCCGTCCACCGCGGGGCGCTCTCCCAGGGGGCTGTCCACGCACCCCACCCTAGGCGCCGCGCGCGGGGACCCCGCCGGGCACCGGTGATCACGCGGTGAGACGCTGGCGCCCGGCCGCTTGCGCAGCCCGAGGGGCTGCGTCAGGGTCACCGTGCGACCGCACGTCGACAGAGGAGAACGACGCATGGCTGAGTACTCGCTTCCCGACCTGCCCTACGACTACGCCGCGCTCGAGCCCCACATCTCCGGGGCGATCATGGAGCTGCACCACGACAAGCACCACGCCACCTACGTGGCCGGTGTCAACACCGCGCTGGAGAAGCTCGCCGAGGCCCGCGAGAAGAACGACCTGGCCACGGTGAACCTGCACGAGAAGAACCTCTCCTTCCACCTCGGCGGCCACGTCAACCACTCGGTGTTCTGGCCGAACATGTCCCCCGACGGCGGCGACAAGCCGACCGGCGAGCTGGCCGCGGCCATCGACGAGCACTTCGGCTCCTTCGACGGCTTCCGCGCCCACTTCAGCGCCACCGCCAACGGCGTGCAGGGCTCCGGCTGGTCGATCCTGGCCTGGGACTCCGTCGGCCAGAAGCTGCTCAACGTCCAGCTGTACGACCAGCAGGGCAACCTCGCCCTCGGCCTGGTCCCGCTGCTCATGCTGGACATGTGGGAGCACGCCTTCTACCTGGACTACAAGAACGTCAAGGCCGACTACGTCAAGGCGTGGTGGAACGTCGTGAACTGGGCCGACGTGCAGCGCCGCTTCGAGGCCGCCCGCACCCAGACCGTCGGGCTCATCGTCCCCTGACACCTGCGCCGGGAGGCCCGGCGACGTCCCGCGGGGGCGTCGCCGGACCGCTCCCGCGGACGGGGTGGTCCCGGCTCCCGGGACCACCCCTTCGTCGTCCCCGCCCACGTCCCCGCCCGCGTCCCGAGCCGGAGGACCCCGTGCGCACCGCCCTCGCGCAGACCAGCAGCGGCACCGACCCCGCCGCCGACCTCGACCTCGTCGCCCGCGAGGTCGAGGCGGCCGCGGCCGCCGGCGCCCGCCTGCTCGTGCTGCCCGAGGCCACCGCCTGCCGCTCCGGCGTGCCGCTGGGGCCGGTCGCCGAACCCGTCGACGGGCCGTGGGCGCGCCGGCTGGAGCAGCTGGCCGACGCGGCCGGGATCACCGTCGTGGCGGGGGCGTTCTCCCCGGGCGCCGGCGGGCGGGTGCGCAACACCCTGCTCGTGCGCGGCGGCGGGGTGAGCGCGCACTACGGCAAGACGCACCTGTACGACGCGTTCGGGTTCGCCGAGTCCGACACCGTCGAGCCCGGTGCCGAGCCCGTGGTCGTCGACGTCGACGGCGTGGGCGTCGGGCTCGCCACCTGCTACGACGTGCGCTTCCCGCAGCTGCTCACCGCGCTCGCCGACCGCGGCGCGCAGGTCGTCGTCGTCGCCGCCAGCGGGGGCGCCGGCCCCGGCAAGGTCGAGCAGTGGCGGCTGCTGGCGCGGGCGCGGGCGCTGGACTGCACCTCCTACGTCCTGGCCTGCGGGCAGGCCGAGGCGGGCGGGACCGGGCAGGCCGAGGCGGGCGGGACCGGGCAGGACGGGGCGGGTCCGAGCGCGCCGACGGGCGTGGGTCACAGCCTCGTCGCGGGCCCGGACGGGACGGTGCTCGACGAGCTGGGCGGTGCGCCGGGCCGCCTGGTGGTGGACCTGGACCTCGGCGCGGTCGCCGCGGTGCGCCGCGCGCTGCCCGTGCTCAGCGGCCGCCGGGCGTTCTGAGGGCCAGCTCCGCGAGGAACGCGCGGGTGGCGGCCGAGGAGCCCGCGCCGCCGTGCACGACGCAGGTGCGCCGCGCCGGGCCGTCGGTGACGGCCAGCGCGTGCACCCCCGCCGCCTCCCGCACCGCCGAGCGCGGCAGCAGCGCGACGCCCGCACCCGCGCGCACCAGGTCCAGCAGCAGCGGCACGGAGTCGGTCTCGACGACGACCTCGCGGGTGAGGCGGGCGGCGGTGAAGGCCTCGTCGGTCTGGCGCCGGCCGCCCGTGCCGGCGGGGAAGTCGACGCAGGCCTCGGCGGCCAGGTCCGCCAGCCGCACCCGCCGCCGCTGCGCCCACGGGTGGGTGGGCCCGACGGCGGCCACGTGCGGCTCGGTCGCCAGCACCTGCGCCTCCACCCCCGGCAGCGGCGTGCCCAGCGCCACCCCCGCGAACCCGACGTCGAGGCCGCCGGCGGCCACCGCCGCCAGCGTCACGTCGCTGCTGAGCACGCTCACCGCGACCTGCACGCCCGGGTGGCGCCGGCGCAGCCCGGCCAGGACCTCGTGCAGCGGGACGTCGGGCAGCGTGGGGATGGTGCCGATGCGCAGCCGCCCCCGCACCGAGCCCGAGGCGGCGACGACGTCGGTGCGCAGCCGGTCCAGCTCGGCGAGCACGGCCCGCGCCCGCGGCAGCAGCGCCCGGCCCGCGTCCGTCAGCCGCACCCGCCGGCTGGTGCGCTCGAACAGCGGAGCGCCCAGCTCCTCCTCCAGGCGGGCGACCTGGTGGCTGAGCGCCGACTGCGCGATGCCCAACTCGCGGGCGGCGCGGGTGAAGTGCAGGCCGTCGGCGACGGCCAGCGCGCAGCGCAGCTGCAGGGGGGTCACCAGGGCAGCCTAGGGACCGATCGCGGTGCGCGATCGTTCCACGCCCTCCGATCGCTTGGACACGTGCGCGCCCGGCGCCTGACGATGGCCCGGTGCTGACCCGCTCCCTCCTGCTCGTCATGGCGGTCGCCACCGGCCTGACCGTCGGCGGCAACTACGTCAACCAGCCGCTGCTGGACGCGATCGCCGCCGACCTCGGCGTGAGCCAGGGCCGCGCGGCCGCGCTCGTGACGCTCTCGCAGGTCTCCTACGGGCTGGGGCTGCTGCTCGTCGTGCCGCTGGGCGACCTGCTGGAGCGGCGCCGGCTGCTCACCGTGCTGGCCGTGCTGGCCGCCGCCGGGCACGCGGTGTGCGCGGTGGCGCCCACGTACGCCGTGCTGGCCGTCGGCACCGCCGTCGCCGGGCTCTTCTCCGTCGCCGCGCAGGTCCTCGTCCCCTTCGCCGCCGAGCTGGCCGAGCCGGGCCGGGAGGGGCGGGCCGTGGGCACCGTCATGAGCGGCCTGCTCGTGGGCGCCCTGCTGGCCCGCAGCGTCTCCGGCGCGCTCGCCGAGGTCGCCGGCTGGCACGCCCCCTACGTCCTGGTCGCCGCCGGCCTGCTCGTGCTCGCGCTGGTGCTGCACCGGCGGCTGCCGCGCAGCGTGCCGCAGGCCGTCGGCGGCTACGGCGCCACGCTCGCCTCCGGCGCCCGCCTGGTGCGCGAGCTGCCGCGGCTGCGCACCCGGGCGCTGCTGGGCGGGCTGGGCTTCGCCGGGGTCTCCGTGCTGTTCGCCACGAGCACCTTCGTGCTGGCCGGGCCGCGCTTCGGCTTCAGCGAGCTGCAGATCGGGCTCGTGGGCCTGGCCGGGGTGGCGGGTGCGCTCGTGGCGCAGCTGGCCGGGCGGATGGCCGACGCCGGCCGCGGGCAGCTGGCCACCGGCCTCGGCGCCGGCGGGCTGGTGGCGACCTGGGGGGTGCTGTACCTGTCGGCCTCGCCGTGGCTGACGTCGGTGGCCGTGTTCGTGCTCGGCTTCCTGCTCGCGGACGCCTTCCTGCAGGCGGTCCACGTCTCCAACCAGAACGTCGTCTACCCGCTGCGCCCGCAGGCGCGCTCGCGGCTGAACTCCGTCTACATGACGACGTACTTCGCGGGCGGCGCGCTCGGCTCGGCGGTGGGCTCGGCCGCGTGGTCGGCGGGCGGCTGGCCGGCCGTCGTGGCCGTCGGCGCGGGCTTCGGCGTCCTCGTCGTCGCGGTGTGGCTGGTCGACCTGCGCCTGGAGCGGCGCACGGGTGCGCTCAGCCCCGTCGCCGCCGGTAGCCGATGACCCCGCCCACGCCGCCGCCCACGACGACGAGCGCGGCCGCGACGCCCAGCAGCACGCCGTCCACCCCGCCCTCCGCGGCGCCGTCCCCCGAGGCGTCCGCGGACGCCT